>JBDUBG010000005.1:0-2871 GCA_040004215.1 Pseudolysinimonas sp.
CTTGAGGAAGGCCAGTTCCTCTGGCCCGAAGCGGAAACCCTGCAGCAATTCGAGCAGCCGCCCGGTGCCGGCGACGACGCCGTAGCGACGCCCGGTGGGCAGACGCCGCGCGAACAGTTCGAAGACGCTGGGTCGAAGCGCGCGACCGTCGGCCAGTGCCGCATCGATCATGGTCAGCTCGTAGCGGTCGGTGAGGAGCGAGCTCGTCATGTCACGAGCCTATCGGCGCGTGGCCCCCGGTATCGTGGGGATCGTGACGACCGCGCAGCTCAATGGCATGGTGCCGACCGACGCCCCGATCGGCGTCTTCGACAGCGGTGTCGGCGGCCTCACGGTGGCGCGCGCGATCCTCGATCAGCTGCCCCACGAGTCGATTCTCTACGTCGGCGACACCGCGCACTCGCCCTACGGTCCGAAGCCGATCGCCGAGGTGCGCGCCTACGCGCTCGAGGTGCTCGATGATCTTGTGGCGCAGGGCGTCAAGGCGTTGGTGATCGCGTGCAACACGGCCAGCGCGGCGATGCTTCGGGATGCCAGGGAGCGGTACGAGGCGGCGAGCGGAATCCCGGTGGTCGAGGTGATTCAGCCCGCGGTCCGCGCAGCGGTGCGCGCCACGCGCAACGGGCGGGTCGGCGTGATCGGCACGGCGGGGACGATCCAGTCGCGAGCATACGACGACGCCTTCGCCGCGGCATCCGGTCTCGAATTGTTCAGCCGCGCGTGCCCTCGCTTTGTCGAGTTTGTCGAAGCGGGCGTCACCAGCGGCCCCGAGCTGTTCGCCGCCGCCGAGGAGTATCTCGCCCCACTGCGCGACGCTGACATCGACACCCTCGTGCTGGGCTGCACGCACTATCCGTTGATGTCGGCGGCGATCCAGTACGTGATAGGTCAGGATGTGCGGCTCGTGTCGAGCGCAGACGAAACCGCCGCCGACCTCTACCGGGTGCTCGTGAGTAACGGACTCGAGCGCAGAAACCCGGAGCCGCCTACCCACACCTTTGAGAGCACTGGCGACGACGAGTCAGCCTTTCGTCACCTTGCCACGCGCTTCCTCGGCCCTGAAGTCACCAGGGTCGAGAACTTCGAAACGGGAGCGATCCAGCTCCCGCGACTGTGAAAGAGAGAACAGAAATATGACCCGCATCGATGGCCGCAGCAACGACGACCTCCGCCCCGTGACCATCGAGCGCGGCTGGAGCAAGCAGGCTGAGGGAAGCGCGCTGATCAGCTTCGGCGACACTCGCGTGCTCTGCACGGCGAGCTTCACCAACGGCGTGCCGCGCTGGCTGACCGGCAAGGGCAAGGGCTGGGTCACCGCCGAGTACTCGATGCTGCCGCGCAGCACCAACGACCGGATGGATCGCGAGTCGGTCAAGGGCCGCATCGGGGGACGCACCCATGAGATCTCGCGCCTGATCGGCCGCAGCCTGCGCGCCGTCATCGACACCAAGGCGCTCGGCGAGAACACCCTGGTGATCGACTGCGACGTGCTGCAGGCCGATGGCGGCACCCGCACGGCGTCCATCACGGGTGCCTATGTGGCGATGTCTGACGCGATCGAGTGGGGCCGCGGCAAGGGCTTCATCGGCAAGAACGCCAAGCCACTGATCGACTCGGTCGCCGCGATCAGCGTCGGAATTATCGACGGCGTTCCCATGCTTGATCTGGCATATACCGAGGATTCCCGTGCCGAGACCGACATGAACGTCGTCGTGACCGGCCGCGGCTTGTTCGTCGAGGTGCAGGGCACAGCAGAGGGCGCCCCGTTCGACCGTGCAGAGTTGAACACGCTGCTCGACCTGGCGCTCGGCGGCACGACGACCCTGACCGCGCTGCAGCTGGCGGCGCTCGAGCAGCACGTGGGCGGAGTCGCCACGCTGAACTCGTGACCGTCTTCGTGCTCGCCACGCACAACACGCACAAAGTCGACGAGCTGCGACGCATTCTGGGCGAGCGGCTCGGACATCATCAGCTCATCGGCTACGACGGACCCGAGCCCGTCGAAGACGGCGACACCTTCGAGGCGAACGCGCTGATCAAGGCGCGGGCAGCCGCCGTGTTCACGGGTCTGCCCGCGATTGCCGACGACTCGGGGGTCTGCGTTGACGCGCTGGGTGGGGCGCCCGGCATCCACTCGGCGCGGTACGCGGGAACGAGAGACGACGGCGACAACTACCGGTTGCTCCTGGCGAACATGCAGGGGAGAAAGGATCGCGCGGCCCAGTTCGTCTGCGCTGCTGCCCTGGTGGATGTTGCGGCTCTCGACAGCGGACCGACTCACGGGGGAGTGCCATTCGAGCACACCGAGCGCGGTACCTGGCCGGGAAGCGTGCTCGAGGCGCCAGCTGGCAACGGCGGCTTCGGCTACGACCCCATCTTTCGACCGGATGGCCTCGACGTGAGCTCTGCAGAGTTGACTCCCGCCCAGAAAGATGCCGACAGCCATCGCGGCCGCGCCTTCGGGCTGCTGGTCGCTGTGCTCCGGGCGCGGTACGGGTGAGTTCGAGGTTCTCCTCGGCGCAGCAGAGGACCGCCCCGAAACGGGTATTTAAGTTCGCACGCAATTAAGCGCGAACTTAAAGAGGGTTTTCGCCGCCGAGTCGGCCGGATCGAGCGGCCCCCGCCCCGGCGCGGCCCCGTAACCTGGGAGGCATGGCCCACGATCACGCGGAGCGCGCGCACGGCAACCGCCGTCGGCTCGCTGCAGCGCTCGCGATCGTGGTCGTCGTACTGCTGATCGAACTGCTCGGGGCGTGGCTCTCGGGTTCGCTGGCCCTGTTGGCGGATGCCGGCCACATGACGAGCGACGCGATCGGCCTGGTCGTCGCGCTGGTCGCCAGCACGATTGCCGCACGACCGGCCACCGATCGG
>JBDUBG010000157.1:0-2860 GCA_040004215.1 Pseudolysinimonas sp.
GGCAGGGCGACAACGGATGCCGGAACACGTGTTCCGCGCACATCAAGATGCAGGGCGGTGCCGACGGCGGCGTAGTCGGGGTCGACGTAGGCCATCGAGATGGGAACGCCGAGGGTCGGCGAGAGAGCCCCCGATGTGACCTCGCCGACGATTTGGGCGCCGTCAGGCAACACGATCGAGTAGCCGGCTCGTCCGGCACGCTTGCCCTCGGCGATCAGTCCAACGAGCACCCTGGCATCGGGCTCGGGGCCCTGCTCGATCGCGGCGCGGCCGACAAAGTCGCCCTCCTTTGAGAGCGCGACGACCTTGCCCAGCCCGGCCTGCACCGGAAAAGTCGATGCCGTCAATTCGTGACCATAGAGCGGCATCCCGGCCTCGAGCCGCAGTGTGTCGCGGGCGGCAAGTCCGGCTGGCACCAACCCGGAGCCGCCACCGGTCTCGATCATTGCCTCCCAGAGCACGGGCGCGAGCTCGGGGGCCAAGTAGAACTCGAAGCCGTCTTCGCCGGTGTATCCCGTGCGCGCCACCAGAACTGGATGCCCGCGAAAGTCGGCCGCGATCGCGTGGTAGTACTTCAGCTCGTCGAGCCCCGGCACGTCGAAGCCCTCCACGTTGCGCAGGATCTCGCCACTGAGCGGACCCTGCAGTGCGATGAGCGCGATGTCGTCGGACTCGTCTTCGATGAGGCAGTCGAAGATCGAGCAACGCTCGCGCAGTTCTTCGGCAACCAACGCCCGGTTCGCCGCGTTGGCAACCACGATGTAGCGGTCGACGCCGGTGCGATAGACCACCAGGTCATCGAGAATGCCGCCGTCTCGCGCCAGCAGCAGCGAATACTTGGCCTGTCCCGGGGCGATTGCCGACAGCTTGCCTGCCAGCGCGTAGTCGAGCGCCTGTGCCGCCTCGTCACCCACCACGACGATCTCGCCCATGTGACTGAGATCGAACAAGCCGGCGGCAGTGCGCACAGCGTGATGCTCAGCGAGGTCTGAGCTGTATCGCACCGGCATTTGCCAGCCGGCGAAATCCGTGAACAGGGCGCCAGCCGCGACATGCAACTCGTGCAGCGGGCTGAGCAGGTCTTCTTGATCGGACATAGCGGTGAGTTCTCCCTGAGCGCGCGCGACGGCGGTGGTGAACTCCCCCTCTGTCATGGTGCCTGAGAGTTTCGCCAGCGTGAGCTGGTTTTCACCGTGGGCGGCTTCAGCGAACGGGCGGGGTTGGATTTCGACACGGCGCTCTGCGCCTGCTCAATCTTGCTCCGCGCTCCGCGTGGAGCAACTTTTCAGAGTGGCCTGGTCGATGCGGTACACGTACCTGAGAGATTGGCGGGGAGGCTTGCTCCTTCGGTGCCGATCGAGCGCTGCGGCTCTGTCGGCTCTCCCGCATCGCGTGCGGCCCGATATTCAGTTGTGGTTGCGATCCTAGCCGGTACTCAGTCCGTCAGGCCGAGACCGTAGAGAATGGCTGAGGTCACCGTGGCGGCCAACAGTGCGAGGCCGATGATGGTGCCGAGCAGGCCACGGAGCGCGTTGCCGCGAGACCCGCCGCGCCGATAGCCGAAGGCGCAGAGCATGGTGCCGACGATCCATGGGATGCCGAAATAGACGGCGCCCGCGGCGTCGAACATGTAGCGCGCACGATCGCCGGTGGGCAGGCGCACCACGATGCCGACGCCGCTCAGCCAGATCCATCCGGCCAGAGCAATGCCGACCAGAGCAAGCCCGACGATGGTCGCGACAGAGGATCGCTTCAGTGGATAGCGGTGTCGGGCAGCGATGATCGCACCCGTTGTCGCGACCACAAATCCGGCCGCGATGTCGAGCACGACGGCGGCGCAATAGATCTGCTCGACCGGCGCGTTGCCGGGGAAGTTGACCCCGCCCCAGATCTCGAGAATGAGCGCGATCGCGAAGAGAACGGCAGTGGTGCCGAGCAGGGCGAGGCTGCGAAACGGACCAGGAGCGGGTGTCGACACCAGCTCAGTTTGCCATCCCGCGGAACTGGCTCGCTGCCGCTTCTGCCATCGGCTCCAGCTCGTCGAACAGCTGTGACAGCGACGCCGAACACAGCAGTCGGAACTGATCCAGCTCGTTCAGCGGGGCGATGGCGGCGAGTTGCCATGCGGCGTCCACCGGGTCGTCGACGAGTTCTACGGCCGCCGAATACGGGACGTCAGCGAACTCGGTGCCCACAGCGAGCGCGCGGCGCACCTCCCGTTCAACACGCGTGCGCACCGGAGCGAGCTCCTCGTTCCATTCGACGTCGTCGAGCCAGGTGATCCGAGCGCGCGGGTAGGGGTCATCCGCCAACCACTCGAGCACCCGGAACCGCCGGGTTCCGTACGCGAGGAGTGCGACAAATCCGTCGGCGCCCTCCAGTTCGACCACGCTCGCCAGCGTGCCGACGTCGAAGCGATGTTCGCCTCCCCCGACCTCTTGGCCGCGCTCGATGAGCACCACGCCGAACTCGGAGGGTTCGACCTGCAGCACCTCGGCGAGCATGGCGAGGTAGCGCTCCTCGAAGACGCGCAACGCGAGCGGCATCGCAGGGAAGAGCACAGAGCCGAGCGGGAACATCGGCAACTCGACCGACTCCGGTTCGGGCATGTCGTCAGGCGTTGTCGCGGATCCAGTGCCAATCGTCTTGGCTGAGGTCGTAGCGGTCGGGCTCGACTTGGCCGACACCGGGGGTGAACTCGCCCTCTGGCTCGCCGCCCGCCGCCACGACCGCGTCGAGGATCTCTTCAGTCAGGGCCTCGTTGTGGTGCAACTTCAGCCAGTGCTGCGTGTCGGCGTCGAGTTGTGGCCACCAGGATGCTGCGCTCATGACTTCAGCGTAGCGAGCAGCACCGACCTCA
>JBDUBG010000049.1:0-2859 GCA_040004215.1 Pseudolysinimonas sp.
GTTCCGCCCCATGAATGACGAAGAACTCATCGCACGAAGCAGGAACGACCACGGCGCATTCGCGAACCTGTTCGACCGGCACAGCGACGCGGTGTTTCGTTACGCATTCACGCTGACCCGGAACGCCGACTCCGCCCAGGATCTGGTTCAGGAGAGCTTCATCACCGCGTGGAAAAGGCTCTCCGACATTCGCCTTGTGGGCGACTCCATGCTCCCCTGGCTGCTCGTCGCGTGCCGCAACCACAACGCCAACCGGCAACGCAGTTCTGCGGCGCACGCGACCGTCCCTCTCCACGAAGGGGGGCAGGAGCGCACAGACATCGACACCCGCCGCGACCATATCGAAGAACTGCGCAATGTCATCCAGGCAGTCGGTCAGATGAGCGAAACCGATCAACGGATTGTCGCACTGTGCCTGTTCGACGGTCGCAGCTACAAAGAGGCGGCCTCCATCCTCGGGCTCAAACCCAACACCGTATCCAAGCGCGTGCAACGAGCGCGCGCCCGGCTCCGCACCACTTTTCAAGAAGGAGAGGCCCAAGCGTGACGAACCTGACCAGAATGCCCGATGACCTCGACATCGCCCACCGCCTCGGGAAGACCCGCGAAACGCTGCTTCTAGCGCTGCCGACCACCCGAAGCCCCCGGCTCAGGCACCGCAGCCGCCTCGGTCTTGTTGTGGCGGGATCTGCGGTCGTCGTGCTGGGACTGACCGGGGGCACGCTCGCGGTAGTTCACGCTACCCAAGCGGAGGTTTCATACTCCGTGCAGTGCTTCGCCGGCCCGAGTCTCAACTCGTCCAGCACGACGATCGGTCACCCAGAGGCAACAGATCGAACCACCGGGACTGTTGCCGAGCGCCCGCTTACCGACCCCATCGCCGACTGCACCTTCGCCTGGAAGGCTGGTCTCATCGGTCAGAAGACGGCTCCCGCCGACCCGAATTCGGCGAACTTTGCTGTCCCCGATCTGGTCGCGTGCACTCTCAACGACGGTGTGGGCGCAGGTTTTCCGCGGGGCGACAGCACCTTGAGCGACAACGCCTTTTGCGACGGCCTCGGGCTCACCAACTGGCGCAGCTGAGACAACGCGCCACCACTTTGGAGGAAAAACTCAGATGACAAGCGCACCACAGCCCTCAGAACTGCCCATCATCAATGCCACTTACATCGAGATCGACGTCACCGAACTCCTTCAGGCGGAGCATTCGAAGGCCAGCCGCAGCATGTGAGAAGGTCGGGTGTGGCTTCTCCGCAGGCTCTGAGCGAGGCCGATCGTCGCATCGTCGCCCTCTGGGCCGCCGACTGCGCCGATCGCGTCCTGCACCTGTTCGAGACGGAAGCTCCCACCAATGGAGTCCCGCGAGATGCCATCGCCCGAGCTCGAGCCTTCGGTCGCGGCGAGCTGGGTGCTGCCGACGAGATACGTCGGCGTTTCGTCGCCGGCCGCGCCGCCAACGACGTGGCCTCCCCCGCTGCTGTCGCGGCCGCCCGGTCGGCTGCGCAAGCCTCCGGCGTCGCGCATATGGGCGCCCACGCACTCGGTGCGGCCGCCTATGCGGCGAAAGCTGCTGCATTGGCATCGCCCGAGAACGCCACCGCGATGGATGACGAGATCGGTTGGCAACTCGAGAACATGAGCGCCGAAGCCCGATCAGCACTCGCGAGCTTGCCGTTGTTGGGCGAGAACTCGGCCGGTCCTCTGGGAGCGGGGCTGCTCGCATCCGGGCTACTCGGGTCAACAATTCGCACGATCCAGGCGGGGGTCGCCACCTAAAGCGTCGCGCGACCCCGCATCGCGAATAGTGTCAAATGACACCCAGAGATCTCAATGTGGAGAACGACTATGGAATCCGTACCAACGACTGCTAGCTATGCGATCGGCGAAACCACCACGCCGCTGCTCGATGAGACCATCGGCAAGAACTTCAGCCGGATCGCGAAACAATTTCACGATCGAGAGGCGCTCGTCGATCGGGCAAGCGGTCAACGCTGGACGTACGCCGAGCTAGAACGGGAAGTGGATGCCGTGGCTCACGGCCTGCTTGCCCTGGGCGTCACGCAGGGTGACCGGGTCGGGATCTGGTCGCCGAATCGCGCCGAATGGGTGTTCGTGCAATACGCCACCGCGAAGATCGGCGCCCTCCTCGTCAATATCAACCCGGCATACCGAACCCACGAGCTCTCGTTCGTGATGAATCAGTCCGGCCTGCGCTCTCTCGTCGCGATTGCAGAGTTCAAAGGCTGCAGCTATACAGACATGATCGAAACCGCGCGCGTCGACTGCCCCGAACTCCAGGATGTCATCGTGATCGGCGAATCCTCGTGGGATGCGCTCGTCGCTTCGGGCAGAAACGGCGACCCGTCTGTGCTCGCGCGAATCGAAACGGGACTCACCGCGACCGACCCGATCAACATCCAGTACACCTCGGGAACTACGGGTTTCCCGAAAGGCGCGACCCTGTCGCATCGCAACATTCTCAACAACGGCTTCACCGTGGGCGAGCTGATCCACTATTCAGAACATGACCGGATCTGCATTCCGGTGCCGTTCTACCACTGCTTCGGAATGGTCATGGGCAATCTCGCTGCCACCAGCCACGGCGCAACCATGGTCATCCCAGCTCCGGCGTTCGACCCGGCTCTGACTCTCGCTGCGGTTGCCGACGAGAAGTGCACATCGCTGTACGGCGTGCCGACCATGTTCATTGCCATGCTCAACCTGCCGCAGTTCGCTGACTTCGATCTGTCCCCGTTGCGCACCGGCATTATGGCGGGCTCCCCGTGCCCGTCAGAGACGATGAAACAGGTGATCGAGCGCATGGGCATGAGCGAGATCTCGATCTGTTACGGGATGACC
>JBDUBG010000120.1:0-2858 GCA_040004215.1 Pseudolysinimonas sp.
GCTACCACCTGCTTCTCGTGAGCCACTCAAGCTCGCCTCGTGACTCATCCCGTATGGGCCGAAGGTGAGCAGAGCACCCGCGCCGAGCGAGATGACGATCGCGGCGGCGATGCCCACCCACAGCTTGGGCAGCACGTCTCGACGATCGATTTTGTTGAGATAGGCAACAAGGATGCCCACGACGAGGCCAGCTTCGAGGCCTTCGCGCAGGCCGATCAATGCATTCGCGAGCACGGGCTACTTTCGAGAGAGATGAGTTCTGAACTTTGGTGAGGCTTGCCTTACTTATCTCACCCTAACCATCGCGGGCTAGTCTTGTCCACCGGAGGCCAGACCATGCAGAACACCCCCAGCCCGACCCAGGTCGGCAGCGAGAACGAGCCCCTCGGCGCCGGAGCGACGGTCCTGAGTTCGGTGTTCGCGATCCTGGTGGGCGTCGTCGTCGGCGTCATCACCACCTTCACTCACGCGCAGCTGGCTCCCTGGGGGCTGATCGTCGGGCTGATCATTGTCGTCGCCCTGGTCGGCGGCTTCCGGCTGGTCTTCGACAGCCGGGTCGTCGGCGGCGCCGCAGCGCTCGGCGTCATCGGTGCGAGTGTGGCACTCGCCCTGCCCGGTGCCGGTGGAACGGCGCTGGCACTCGACGGGCTGCTCGGCTACGTCTGGGCCTTCGGTCCTGCCGTGATCGCGTTGATTGTGCTGGTGTTGCCGCGTCGCGCGCGCCAAGCGAGCGCCTGACGTTTGCATAGAATGGACGGGTGACCTACGTCATCGCCCTCCCCTGCGTCGATCTGAAAGATCGCGCCTGCATCGACGAATGCCCCGTCGACTGCATCTACGAGGGCGACCGCATGTTGTACATCCACCCCGACGAGTGCGTCGACTGCGGAGCATGCGAGCCGGTCTGCCCGGTCGAGGCGATCTACTACGAAGACGACCTGCCAGACAAGTGGTCTGACTACTACAAGGCCAACGTCGAGTTCTTTGCCGAGGTGGGTTCACCGGGCGGCGCGGCGAAGGTCGGCGTCATCGCCGGAGACCACCCGGTGGTTGCTGCGCTTCCGCCACAGGGCACGTGACCTCGGCCCGCGTGCTGCCCGACTTTCCGTGGGACGCACTGATCCCATTCGGGGAACGGGCGCGGCAGCATCCAGACGGCATTGTCGATCTCTCGGTCGGCTCACCGGTCGACCCGACGCCGACGCTGGTGCGGGAGGCGTTGGCCGCGGCCACCGATGCGCATTCCTACCCCGCGACAGCTGGCTCGCCAGCGCTTCGAGAAGCCATCGTCGACTGGTATGACCGGCGTCGAGGGGTGACCCTGGGGGTTGCCAACGTGCTTCCGACGATCGGGTCGAAAGAGTTGGTGGCCTGGATGCCGCTGCTCCTGGGTCTGGGCGCTGGTGACGTCGTGGTGCACCCGACGGTGGCGTACCCGACGTACGCGGTCGGCGCGGCCCTCGCGGGAGCCACAGCACTCGCCTCAGACGACCCGGCAGACTGGCCAGCTGAAACCCGGTTGATCTGGCTCAATAGCCCAGGCAATCCAGACGGACACATCAACTCGATCGGGTACCTGCGCGCGGCCGTCGCGCGAGCTCGCGAGCGCGGCGCCGTCATCGTGAACGACGAGTGCTACGCAGAGCTGACCTGGCAAAGTGACGAGCCGTCGCCAACGATCCTCGATGAACGGGTGATTGGCGACAGCCGTCGGCTCGTGCTGTCGGTCTATTCGCTAAGCAAACAGTCGAATCTGGCCGGGTACCGTGCCGGATTCGTGGCGGGCTGCTCGGCACTGATCGCCGAACTGCTTGAGGTGCGCAAGCACGCGGGGCTGATGCCGCCTGCGCCGGTGCAGCAGGCGATGATCGCCGCGTTGAGTGACCACGCGCACGTCGCTGAGCAGCGCGAGCGCTATCGTTCACGCCGTTCGAGGATGCTCGTCGCTCTGCAGGAGGCAGGCTTTCGCATCGACGAGAGTGGTGCGGGTCTGTATCTGTGGGCAACCCGCGACGAGGATGCCTGGGTGACGGTCGCGGCGCTCGCAGAGCTGGGAATTTTAGTCGCGCCCGGCACCTTCTACGGAGATGCGGGCGCCCGCCATGTGCGTGTTGCCCTGACCGCGACCGACGAGCGGATCGCGGCGGCCGCGACGCGTTTGGCAGAACACTCCAAAGACTGAGCGCTTCCTTTAGGTGGTTCGGCAGTAGTCGCAGCCACCGAATAGGCTGTAGCCGTGAACGACTCCCTCGGCGACCCCGACACGGTCACGTTCTCCCACAGGGGGACGACCGCCGAGTTTTCTGTGCTGCCGGCCGTCGATGGCAAAGACGCAATCGACTTCAGCAGCTTCACCAAGCAGACCGGCCTGACGACGCTCGATCAGGGTTTCGTCAACACCGCATCGACCCGCAGCGCGATCACCTATATCGATGGTGATGCGGGCATCTTGCGCTACCGCGGCTATCCGATCGAAGATCTGGCGCGCAACTCCACCTACCTCGAAGTCGCCTGGCTGCTGATTTATGGCGAGCTGCCGACGGCAAGTGAATTGGCAGAGTTCGAAGAAAAGGTGCGCCGCCACACCCTCCTGCACGAAGACCTCAAGCGCTTCTTCTCGGCCCTGCCGCACACCGCGCATCCGATGTCGGTGCTGTCGTCGGCGGTCTCAGCCCTCTCGACCTACTACGAAGACTCGCTCAACCCGCGCGACCCCGAGATGGTCGAGTTGACGACCATCCGTCTGCTGGCCAAGTTGCCGGTGATCGCGGCATACGCCCACAAGAAGTCAATCGGCCAGGCGTTCCTCTACCCCGACAACTCGCTCAACTTCATCGAGAACTTCCTCAAGCTCAACT
>JBDUBG010000383.1:0-2850 GCA_040004215.1 Pseudolysinimonas sp.
GGACTCCTTCGGCCACCTCTTCGTGATCGGGGCCCCGCGGTCAGGCCGCAGCCAGACCCTGCGAACCATCGCCGGAGTTGGGGCTGCCCGGGTGCGCGCCAGCGACCTGCACTTGCATGCGATCGACTGCGGCAACGGAGCCCTGCTGCCGCTCGCCGACTTTCCGCACGCCGGTGTGATCGCCCAGCGTCACCAGACAGAGCGCGCGCAGCGACTGTTGACCCGGCTGGTTGGCGAGGTTGGCATCCGGCAGACCGTGCTCTCGCAGGGTGGGTTCGCCGACCTGGCCGAGCAGCGCGCGGCGGGCACGGCCGAGCAGCGACTGCCGCACATCCTGCTGCTCATTGACCTGTGGGAGGGATTCCTCACCAGCTTCGCGAACATCGAGGCCGGGGCCATGGTCGAGCAGGTGCAGTTTCTGCTGCGCGAGGGCGCGAGCGTGGGCGTTCACCTGGTGGTGAGCGGCGACCGACAGTTGCTCTCGGGCCGGATCTCGACCCTGGTCGACAACAAACTCGTTCTCAAGTTGACCGAGCGTTCCGACTACTCGCTCGCCAACCTCAACCCGCGCAAGCTCCCGGATGACATCCCGGCCGGACGGGCGTTCCGCTCCGAGAGTGCGGTAGAGGTGCAGATCGCGCTGCTGGCGGCCGATCCCTCCGGGGTGGCCCAGGCGGCGGCCCTGCGTGAGATCGCCAAGCGCGCCACGACGCGCGACTCTGAGCTTTCGGCATCCCGTCGGCCGTTCCGCCTGGATGTGCTGCCGACCAACCTCACGGTCGCCGAGGCGCTCGAGCGCACAGGAACCGAGCAGTCCCAACTCGGCTGGGCGCTGGTTGGCGTCGGCGGTGACGAGGCCCGCGGGGTGGGCGTGAACCTGTTCGAGGGCACCCCGACGTTCTTGGTCGCGGGCCCACCTAAGTCGGGTCGCAGCACCGTACTCACCACCATGGTCTCGACCTTGATCGCGGGCGGCGCGAGCGTCGTGATCCTCGCCCCACGCCCGTCGCCGCTGCGTGCCTTCGAGGGGTCGGCTGGAGTGGCAGCGGTACTGACAGGAACTGACGTCACCGAGGAAGAACTCGCGCCCTTACTCGACGGTGTCACGCACCGCGTGCTGGTGGTCGACGACGGCGAGCTGCTGCGGGATGCCGAGGGTAAGGACTGGCTGCGCGAACTGGTGCGCGGTGCACGCGATCGTGGGGTCGGCATCGTGCTCGGCGGCGACGTCGCCGACGTGGCGAGCGGATTCAGTGGCTGGCAGGTCGAAGTGCGCAAGAACCGCAACGGCATGCTGCTCAGTCCGCCGAACATCACAGACGGCGACCTGGTGGGTGCTCGCCTTCCGCGCTCGAGCGTCAGCGCCGGGGTGCAACCCGGCCGTGGACTTGCCAACCTGGGCGACGGCGAACTGACGCTGCTGCAGCTGCCGACCTCATGAGATTCGCTGCGCTGCGCGCCCGCTGGTACAAGGGATACCTGGCTGGCGGCTCGCTGATGATGGCGGGCGACAACCTCGAGCACGCGATCACCTACTGGGTGATGTGGCAGAGCTTCCACTCGCCGATCCTGGCCGGGCTCGCGGTGCTGACCCACTGGCTTCCGCACCTGTTCTTCTCGATCCCCCTCGGTGGCCTCGCCGACCGTTTCGACTGCCGACGTCTGATCCAGGTCTCCGGGCTGATCTTCTGCGGCGTCTCGATCACCTGGGGCGTTCTGTTCGCGACCGGCGGGCTTCAGCCGTGGCAGTGTGTCCTCCTGCTGCTGGCGCACGGATTCGCCAGCGCGATCTGGAAGGCACCAGATCAGCTGATGCTCTACGACATGGTCGGGCCAGAGACCCTCCCCAGCGCGGTGCGACTGACCGCAACCGGACTCACCCTCGGCCAGTTGGTGGGGCCGGCGATCGGCACCCTGTTCCTGTTCACGGTGGGGCCGGCGGTCGGGATGTTCCTCAACCTTGCCCTGTTTTTGCCCTTCCTGGTCTACCTGACGATCGTTCCGATCACCGGGCACCTCCGCGACTCCGCACGGCGGGCGGCCCCCCACCTGCGCGACATCGTGAGTGTGCTGCGGGACGTACCGCGGTACCCGTCGATCCTCGTCGTGATGATCCTGCAGGGAGCCGTCGCCCTCTTCGTCGGCGTCGCGCTCATGCCGCTGCTGCCCGAGTTTGGCAGCCTGCTCGGGCAGGGCTCCAACGGATTCGGCTATGCGATCCTGGTGTCGTCGACGGCCGCGGGGGCGGTGGTGTCCGGGATCTTGCTGGAAGCGATTGGTCGCATACGAGCGAGCACGCGGTTCGCGATCGGAGCTGCCATCGTCTTCGCGGCAAGCATCCTGACCTTCTCGCTCTCGCACAGCTACGCGCTCTCGATCACCGCGCTGGTGATCGCCGGCGCGAGCAGCCTGATCACCTCGTCGACCTCGCAGACGATCGTGCAGCTCGAGGCTCCGCCGGATCGACGCGGGCGCTTCGTCGGCGCCGCCGGGATGACGTCGCAGGGCTTTCAGGCCGGCAGCGGCATCCTGATCGGCGTGCTCGCCGGTTTCCTGGGTGTGGCAGGCGGAGTCACTGTCGCCGCCGCCGCCCTGCTCGCGATCACGACTGCGCTTCTCATCGTCGTGTTGGCGCGTCGCCGGGTCGCGCCCGCGATCGACCCGGACGAGACGGCTCCTGTCGCGCTGCAGAGCTGAGGCTGTGGAGAGCGCCGCGGCATACGCCTGGATCGGCGAGGCTGGCGACATTTTCCGCGGTCGCTCGCACAGCGATGCCCGTCGAACGTACTGAGCGACCCGTCTACAACTTCTCGATCGGCGCGATCTTGATCAGCAGCCGCTTGCGGCCCG
>JBDUBG010000039.1:0-2846 GCA_040004215.1 Pseudolysinimonas sp.
GCGCTGACCGAAACCAGATTCGGATTGAAGCTCAGGCCGTTCGTGCTCAACTCGCTTGCCGGCGGCATCGTGTCTGCGCTGGCGCTCCGGCAGTCGCAGAAGTTCGCCAGCAATGGCATCATCTCCACCGGGCGCGGCCTCTCGATCGCCGGGATCCTGATCGGCTTCGTATGGGGCGCCCTCTGCCTTCTCACCATCGCCGCGTTGATCGCGTTCTCTCTCTGGATCAGCTCGACGGGCAACAACGTGCAGTACCCAGACTCACCGGTGATATGAGCGGCACTCCCGCGACCGCGGCACTCGCCGCAGCCAGCATCGCGTTCACGGAGCACAGCTACCCGCACGATCCGGCAGCGGTGAGTTTCGGTCTCGAGGCGGCAGAGGCTCTCGGCGTCGAACCGGAACGGGTATTCAAGACCCTGCTCGTCGAGGTCGATGGGCGCCTGGTGGTCGGGGTCGTGCCGGTCACGGGCACGCTCAACCTGAAGGCGCTGGCCGCGGTCGTCGGCGGCAAGAGGGCGGCCATGGCTGACGTCACGGTGGCAGAACGACGCACCGGCTATGTGGTCGGCGGTATCAGCCCGATGGGGCAGAAGGCCCCGCATCCGACCGTGCTGGACGAGACGGTCGAACTCTGGGACACCGTCTTCGTCAGTGGTGGTCGCCGCGGTCTCGACCTCGAACTGGCGCCGACCGACCTGGCCCGTGTCACCGGCGCCACTATTGCGTCCATCGCCGCGAGCTGAGGCTCACGCAGCGATCGCCGCACGCCCGAGTTCGTCAGCAAACAGTTCGCGAAAACTGTCGACCCTGTGCGGTGCCCCGAACAGCGGCGAGCCGGGCTGGAGGGCCACCCCGTTCGCCAGCGGGCCGCCGTCGACAGCGTCAAATCCGATCTGCTCCAGGAAGGCGAGCACCTGCGCAACAGCGTCGGGATCGTCGCCCACGGCGCCCAGCGCAACGCGATCTTGCGCGCCGGCGGGCCTGCGTTGCTCCTCGAGCTCGTGGTAGCCGATGTGGTTAAGCGTCTTCACCACCCGAGCACCCGGAATTGCGCGCGCGACGAGCACGCTGGTGCCCTCTGGCGCGTCGTCAAACTCGCTGATGTCGCCGTCGATCGGGGTCCAGTAGTTCATGATGTCCAGCACCACGTGCCCCGCCAACAACGCGGTGTCGAGGCGGTGAAACTTGTGCAGCGGCAGCGCGAGAACGACCAAGTCGGCACCCGCAATGGCCTCGGCCGCGGTAGCCGGGTGCGCTCCGGGAGCGAGCACGTCGACGATCAACTGGATGCGATCGGCTGCCGCCGAACCCGCGATGTCGACCCGATATCCCGCCTCGATCGCCACGCGCGCCAACGAGGTGCCGACCTTTCCGGCACCGAGAATCGCGATCTTGGTCATGCGCACCACCTTCGTTGATGCATCAACGAAATACCGACACTGTGCATTCCGGAGGCATGCGGCTTAGGCGACGGCGATCAGACCGAGCTCCGCCTCCGAGGCGAGCAGAGGATGCGTCGGCACGACGCGCACGGTGTACCCGAAGCTGCCAGAGCGGCCCAGCGACACGGTGCCTGTGTAGTTGCCGATGCCAGAGGCATCCAGGCTGTCGAGTTCGAGAGTCACGGAGTCGGTGTCGACGAGCTGGTCGCCGTCGCGCGCGCGGCCGTGCACCAGCTCAACGGCGACGTCGTCGGGGCTGAGCCTGCCGAGATGCACGAAGGCGCGCACCTGAAGTTGCTCGCCCACTTGCGGCGAGGCATCCACTCCCCCGGACTCGACGTGTGTGACGTGCACCTGCGGCCACGCCGCCGTGACTCGTGCCTTCCAGGCAGCCAGGTCGCGAGCTGGCTGATACGACTTGGCGCTGATCGCCCGGTCTGCTGCGGCGGCAGGCAGGTAGAGCCGCTCGACGTACTCTCGCACCATGCGTCCGGCCGACAGCTCGGGCGAAAGCGTGGCAAGAGTGTGCCGGATGTTCGCGACCCACCGTGTCGGCACCCCGTCCGAACCGCGGTCGTAAAAGCGCGGCGCGATCTGGTGCTCGATCAGGTCGTACATGGATGCCGCCTCGAGCGCGTCGCGCTCGGCGCCGTCGCCAGCACTGTCGGCCGAGGGAATTGCCCAGCCGTCCTCTTCGTCGTAGTACTCGTTCCACCAGCCGTCGAGGATCGACAGGTTCAGCGAACCGTTGAGTGCCGCCTTCATGCCCGAGGTTCCGCACGCCTCCAGCGGTCGCAACGGGTTATTGAGCCAGATATCGGTTCCGGGGTAGAGCAACTGCGCCATGCCGATGTCGTAGTTGGGCAAGAAATGGATGCGCTCACGCACGTCGACACCCTGCGAAAACTCAACGAGCTGCTGAATGAGCCGCTTGCCCTCGTCGTCAGCCGGGTGCGACTTGCCCGCGATGACGATCTGCACCGGACGAGTCGGATGAGTCAGCAGCGCCCGCAGCCGCTCCGGGTCGTGCAGCATCAGGGTGAGCCGCTTGTACGTCGGCACACGCCGGGCGAAGCCGATCGTCAGGACTCCGGGATCAAGCAGACGCCTGAACCAGCCGGGATCACCGACGCCGGGGTTCTGTTCAGCCCAAGCTGCCGAGGTGCGCGCGCGTGCATCGATGACGAGCTGCTGGCGCAGTCGGCCACGCAGCGCCCACAGCTCGCCGTCACTGACCCCGCCCTGCCCGTCATGCCCGGATGCCCAGTCAGCGCGCGTGGTGTCGGCGGTGCCGAGGAACGACTCGGCGAGATCGGAGACCTGCGGGTCGGTCCAGGTGGGCGCGTGCACGCCGTTGGTGATCGACGTGATCGGCACCTCGTCCTCGTCGAAGCCCGGCCA
>JBDUBG010000008.1:0-2842 GCA_040004215.1 Pseudolysinimonas sp.
ACATCGTGATCGAACTGATGGGCGGCATCGAGCCGGCCCGCGAATACCTGATGCTCGCGCTCAACTCGGGCGCCGACGTGATCACCGCCAACAAGGCGCTGCTGGCCACCCACGGTGCAGAGCTGTTCGAAGAAGCTGAGCAAGTCGGAGCGCAGCTGTACTACGAAGCGGCGGTAGGCGGCGCGATCCCGATCATCCGCCCGCTTCGTGACTCGCTGGCAGGTGACCGGGTGCACCGCATTCTCGGCATCGTGAATGGAACGACGAACTACATCCTGGACCGGATGGACCGCGAGGGCGACACACTGGAGGCGGCGCTCGCCGCGGCGACAGAGCTCGGCTATGCCGAGGCCGACCCGACAGCAGACATCGAGGGGTACGACGCCGCGCAGAAAGCCGCGATCTTGGCGAGCCTCGCCTTTCACACCACGGTCCCGCTTGAGCTGGTGTACCGAGAAGGGATCACCGCGATCACCCACGAGCAGGTCGTCTCGGCTCGCAAGGCAGGATTCGTCGTCAAGTTGCTCGCGGTCTGCGAGAGGCTCACCGATCCGGTGACCGGGATCGAGGGGGTAAGCGCCCGCGTGCATCCGGCCCTGGTGCCCGTCACGCATCCGCTCGCCGCGGTGCACGGAGCCAACAACGCGGTGTTTCTCGAGGCTGAGGCAGCGGGCAGCCTGATGTTCTACGGAGCGGGTGCCGGCGGCATCCAGACCGCATCGGCCGTGCTGGGTGACCTCGTTTCTGCTGCGCGCCGTCACGTCATCGGCGGCCCAGGCGTCGCAGAGTCGACTCACGCCAACCTGCCGATCTTGCCGATCTCGAGCGTTGTCACCCGCTACCAGATCACGTTGAAGGTGGCCGATCGACCCGGCGTGCTGGCCCGGGTCGCCACCCTGTTCAGCGAGCACGGGGTCTCGGTCGAGGCAGTCGAGCAGTCGGTGGGGCCGGTCGCACCTGTCGCGCTCGATGGCTCGGAGCAGTTCGACGCCACCGCTACCCTGGTGATCGGCACGCACCTGGCCACGGAGGCCTCCCTCGCCGACACCGTGGCTGCTCTCGGCGCCAGCGACGTGGTCATCGAGGTGGCCAGCGTTCTGCGGGTCGAAGGCACCGAGTAAAAGGGGTTCGAAGAGATGGCACAGCAGTTGAGCCGCCAGTGGCGGGGCGTTCTCCGGGAGTACGCAGACCGGCTTGATGTGACGGATGCGACACCGATCATCACGCTCGGCGAGGGTGGCACCCCGCTGATTTCGGCAGACGCCCTCTCGGTGCGTACCGGCGCGAAAGTCTGGGTCAAGTTCGAGGGCATGAACCCGACCGGTTCATTCAAAGACCGCGGGATGACAATGGCCGTGTCCAAGGCGATCGAACATGGGGCCAAGGCGGTCATCTGCGCATCCACCGGCAACACATCGGCGTCGGCCGCTGCCTACGCCGCGCACGCAGGGATCACCGCGGCGGTCCTCGTGCCAGAGGGCAAGATCGCGATGGGCAAGCTTGCCCAGGCGATCGCGCATAACGCTCAACTGCTGCAGGTTCAAGGCAACTTTGACGACTGCCTGGACATCGCCCGCGAGCTCGCGGCCCAATATCCGGTCCACCTGGTCAACTCGGTCAACAACGACAGGATCGAAGGCCAGAAGACCGCGGCATTCGAGGTGGTCGAGGTTCTCGGTGACGCGCCCGATTTTCACTTCATCCCGGTCGGCAATGCCGGCAACTACACGGCATACGCCCGCGGCTATGCCGAAGACGCAGCTCGCGGCACCACCACCAAGCGCCCACGCATGTTCGGTTTCCAGGCCGCGGGCAGCGCGCCCATCGTCCGGGGAGAGATCGTCAAAGATCCCGAAACCATCGCCAGTGCGATTCGGATCGGTAACCCGGCGTCGTGGGAGCTTGCCCTCACGGCTCGTGACGAGACGAACGGCTACTTCGGTGCGATTTCGGATGCCGACATCTTGGTCGCGCATCGCATCCTCTCGGCAGAGGTCGGCATTTTTGTCGAGCCAGCCTCGGCGATCAGTGTGGCCGGGCTGCTGGAGCGCAGCGCAGCGGGAGCGATCCCGAAGGGCTCGACCGTGGTGCTCACGGTGACCGGGCATGGCCTCAAAGACCCGCAGTGGGCGCTGCGCACCGCAGACGGCGGCGACGTGAAGCCCACCGTGGTCCCCACCGACACGGCGGCCATCGCCGAGGTGCTCGGACTCGTTGCCGTGCCGCAGGCAGGGGCATGAGCCCCCCGCCGGCCGGTGGCGTGACGAGCGCGTCAGTTGCCCTGCGCGGTCGCTCGGTACACGTGAAGGTTCCGGCGACATCCGCGAATCTCGGGCCGGGGTTCGACACGCTCGGTCTCGCCCTCTCGGTGTACGACGAGTTGACGGTCACCGTGAGTGATGAGCCGGGAGCACGAGTTACGGTCGTCGGCTTCGGCGCGGGAGAAGTGCCCACCGACGAAACCAACCTGGTCGTCCGTGCGATCGCATACGCGTTCGAGTCGCTCGGCCAAGAGTTGCCAGGTCTTGAGGTGCACGCGCACAACTCGATCCCACACGGTCGCGGCATGGGGTCGTCTGGCGCCGCGATCGTCTCGGGCATCATGGCGGCAAAAGGGCTCCTCGAGGGGATCGTCGAGGTGAGTTCGCACGAGCTCCTCACCCTCGCGACCGCTCTTGAGGGGCATCCAGACAATGTGGCCCCTGCGCTCTTCGGCGGGTTGACGATCGCGTGGGTGACTCCCGAAGGCCCGCAGTTCAAAAAGCTCATTGTGCATCGCGGGGTGTCGCCCCTTGTCGCGGTGCCCGCGCTTTGCCCGTCGGGAGGCATCGCATGGCCGAAA
>JBDUBG010000476.1:0-2837 GCA_040004215.1 Pseudolysinimonas sp.
CATTTCATCAGCCCTGACCTCCCGGGCTTCGGACTCTCAACCCCCATGACAGAGGCACCCCACTCGATTGCCGGATACGAACGCTGGCTGACCGAGTTCGTGCAGGCCGCCAACGTGCCTCCTGATGCGATCGTGCTTGGCCACTCGTTCGGCTCGATGATCACGAGCCACGCGGTAGCCGACGGCCTTGCGACTCCAGCACTGATTCTGTTGAACCCGATCTCGGCCGACCCGAAGACGGCCGCGGGGGTGGGCATCACCCGTCTCACCCGCGCCTTTTACGGCGTGTCGAGACGGCTCCCGACCGCGATCGGCCGCCGCCTGCTGGGCAACTGGCTGGTCGTTCAGTTCATGAGCATGAACCTCGTCACCACCGACGACAAGCAACTGCGCACCTGGGTGCACGAAGAGCACCACCGCTACTTCAACGGCTTCTCGGACCCGAAGACCGTCGCCGAGGGCTTCGACGCCTCACTCAGCACCGAGATTGGCAAGGCAGCGCCCCGGGTGAGGGTGCCGGTGCTGATGATCGCGGGGGAGTGCGACCGTATCGCGCCCCTCAGCGGACAGCAGTCAACCGTCGGCCTGTTCCCGGATGCTCGGCTCGTCGTGTTGCCGACCGTCGGGCATCTCATTCACTACGAGGCGGCGCCGGGTGCTGCCGATGCCATCAGCGCTTTCATCGCCGAACTTCCGTGAAGATCGTCGTCGACTGCCGCTACGTGCGTTTTCCGCAGCACGACGGCATCAGTCGCTACACAGCCGGGGTCGTCGAGGCGCTGTCTCGACGTCATCCCGTCACGATGCTGATCAGTGACGAACACCAACTCTCGATGCTGCCCGAGTTGCCATGGGCGATGACGTCCGGGCCAACGAGTGTGCGAGAGCCGCTGGTTGCGCTCCAGGTCAACAAGCTCAATCCGGATGTCGTTTTCACTCCCATGCAGACCATGGGAAGTCTCGGGCGGCGGTACAAGCTCGTGAAAACGCTGCACGATCTCATCTACTACCGCAACCGCACGCCGCCACGGGACCTCAACCCGGCGATCCGGCTGCTCTGGCGGCTGTATCACCTGGCCTGGTGGCCGCAGCGGCTGCTCCTGAACCGTGCAGACGCCGTCGCCACGGTGTCGGCAACCACCAAGCAACTCATGCAAGAGCACCGGCTCACCAGAAGACCGATCGTCATCGTGGGCAACTCGCCGGACCCGGCACCTGCAAACACGCAGTCGATTCGCGCGATGCCGATCGACCATGAACTGGTCTACATGGGCTCGTTCATGCCATACAAGAACGTCGAAACGCTGGCGCGGGCTCTGCACGAGTTGCCCGGATATCGCTTGCACCTCCTGAGTCGGATCTCACCCGGCGATCGCGAACGACTCGTCGCGCTCGCGCCGGCCGGGGCCTTGGTCATCCACGACGGAACGAGTGAGGCCGACTATCTCGCCCTGCTCGAGACAGCGACCGCGCTGGTCACTACCTCGCTCGACGAGGGCTTCGGGCTGCCACTCGTCGAGGCGATGTCGCTCGGCACTCCGGTGGTGGTGAGTGACATCCCGATCTTCCGCGAGATCGGGGGTGACGCCGCGCTGTACGCACCGGCGAGGGATGCGGCGACGGTGGCATCCGTGATCCGCGGCCTCGAGGACGCTGACGAGTGGGTGGCGCGCTCGATCGCCTCGCGAGCGCAGGCTGCACAGTTCAGTTGGGAGCACTCCGCCGACACCTTGCTCGCGACGTTGGAAGGGCTCGCCGCCGAGAAGTAGGTCGACGCGACGCAACGTCGGCGTGTCTTCGTGCACTCCCGCCGCCATAGACTCCGTCGATATGGAGTTCTGCGTGATGATCGAGCCAAACAATGGCGCGAGCTATGAGGATCAGCTCGGCGTTGCCCGTCACGCGGAGGAGTTGGGTTTTGCTGGCTTTTTTCGTTCAGATCACCTGATCCCGGGCGACGGCGATGGCCTCCCAGGGCCGAGCGACACCTGGATCACGCTGGCAGGTCTCGCCCGCGAGACCTCCACGATCCGCTTGGGGAGCCTGATGACATCGGCGACCTTTCGGCATCCTTCTGTGCTTGCCGTGACGGTCGCCCAGGTCGATCTCATGAGCGGCGGACGGGTGGAGCTCGGCTTGGGCGCTGGCTGGTGGGAACGCGAGCACGAGGCGACCGGTATCGAGTTGCCTGACATGCAGGAGCGATTCGCACGATTCGCACAACAGTTGGAGATTCTCAACGGCCTCTGGACAACGCCCGTCGGGGAGAGCTATTCATTCTCGTCAGATGTGTATCAGTTGGATCGGTCACCTGCTCTGCCCAAACCACAGCAAAAGCAGCTTCCGATCATCATCGGCGGGAGCGGCAAAGTTCGTACGCCCGAGTTAGCTGCGCGCTGGGCGAGCGAATTCAACTCTGCCTGGGTGGATCCGGCTGCCACCGAACGCCAGTTCGCCCGAGTCGCAGCGGCCTGTGAAGCCATCGATCGAAACCCCGGTTCTCTCCGCCGCTCCACGCTCCAGAGCCTGTGGGTGGGCGATACCCTCGCCGAGCGCACGCGCCGCGCCGCGGTAACCGGTAAGCCGCTGTCAGAGCTCACGGGCCTGATCGGCAACCAGGCAGACATCCGCCGTCAGGTCCTGGAGTTCGAGGCGGCTGGAGTTGACCGCATCTATGCCGAGATTCTCGATCTGCACGACCTCGACCAACTCGACTATTTCGCCTCAGCTGTGGGCCTGTAGGGCGATTCCTCCCGCGCTCACGCGGCCCCGTCTTCTTGTGCCTCCACGGCGTTCTGCTCGTCCAAGTCGCCGCAGTCGTCGCCGATCGACTCGAC
>JBDUBG010000014.1:0-2836 GCA_040004215.1 Pseudolysinimonas sp.
GTCTCCATGGCATCCGACTTGGTGTGCCCGATCAGGCCGACCGGGCCGCGCTTGATCCAGCCGCTCGCATAGACGCCGGGAATTACCTGGTCGTCAGAGTCCAGCGCCTGACCCTCGCGGTTCGGGATGACGCCGCGCTTCTCGTCGAACGGGATGCCATCCAGGGGCGAGCCGAAGTAGCCGACCGCGCGGTACAGCGCGCCCACCTCGACCTCGCGGATCTCGCCGGTGCCGATCACGCCGCCCGCGTCATCCGGGATCGTGCGCTCGTACCTGAAACCTGTCACGCCGGTTTCAGGCGAGCCGAGCACTGCGACCGGGCTCGCATAGAAGTGCAGGTGCAGTCGCCGCGACGCCGAACCAACCGGCCGCTCGCGCCACTGTGAGAGCACCTTGTCGATCACGAAGACCTGCTTGTTGGTCTCGATCGCGGTCTTCGACGCCTGGTCGTAGTCGAAGTCTTCGTCGTGAAGGATCATGTCGACGTCGGGCAACTCGCCGAGCTCGCGCAACTCGAGCGGGGTGAACTTCACCTGCATCGGTCCGCGACGGCCGAAGACGTGCACGTCGGTGACCGGCGACTTCTTCAACCGGTCGTAGACGTTGGCCGGGATCTCGGTCGGCAACAGATCGTCTGCGTGCTTGGCCAAGATGCGCGCGACGTCGAGCGCGACGTTACCGTTGCCGATGACCGCAACCGATGTCGACTCCAGGGGCCAGTCGCGGGGAAAGTCCGGATGCCCGTCGTACCAGCTGACGAAGTCGGCGGCTCCGTAGCTGCGTGGCAGGTCGATTCCGGGGATGTCGAGGCCGGCATCCTTTATCGCCCCGGTCGAAAAGATGACGGCGTTGTAGTGCTTCTTCAGGTCATCGAGCGTGATGTCGATTCCGTAGCGCACGTTGCCGAAGACGCGGATGTCACCTCGATCGAGCACATCGCGCAGCGCGGTGATGATGCCTTTGATGCGCGGGTGGTCGGGCGCAACACCGTACCGGACGAGCCCATACGGCGCCGGCAGGTGGTCGAACAGGTCGATCGACACGTCGAACTCGCGCTCCTGCTTGAGCAGGATGTCTGCGGCATAGATGCCGGCTGGTCCGGCGCCAACGATGGCGAGTCGAAGTGTGGTCATGGGTGTTCCTTAGGAGGCAGGGGCGACGATGCTGACAGGATGCCGCGGCTCAGGCCGAGCGCTCAACGATCGCCTCGGCGAACCTGGTCAGGGCCTTCTTGACGGGACCCTCGGGAAGGGGATCGAGCGCTGATACCGCATCTGCGGCCCAACGTCGGGCCTCGGTCAGAGTAGCGCGGGTCACCTCGTGGTCGCGCAACTCGGCGATGGCCTGCGCGAAGTCGGCATCGGCAGTGGCCCCGACCACGTCGCGCTCGATGCGTGCCAGCAGCTCGGCCGCGGCGGCATCCGTCATGGCGGCCCGGCGCAGGTAGAGCAGCGGCAGCGTGGGCACACCCGCGCGCAGGTCGGTGCCGGCGAGCTTGCCGGTCTGCTCGGTCTCAGCCGACAGGTCAATCACGTCGTCGACGAGTTGGAAGGCGACTCCCACCCGCTCACCGAAGTCTTTGACCGGCTGCTGGAATGACTCGGGGGCATCGGCGAAGATCACGCCCAGCACCGCGGCCAGCGAGATGAGGGATCCGGTCTTGTCAGCAAGCACCTGCAGGTAATGGGCGATCGGGTCGTCGCCTTCGCGTGGTCCGATCGTCTCGTGCAGCTGGCCGAGGCACAGCCGCTCAAAGGTTTCGGCCTGCAACTCGAGGCCGCGATCACCCAGGCTGGCGATCAGTCGGCTCGCGCGGGCAAAGAGCAGATCGCCGGTCAGGATCGCCACCGAGTTGCCCCAGACCGTCTGCGCGCTGGGCACGCCGCGGCGCAGTTGCGCCTCATCCATGACGTCGTCGTGGTACAGCGAAGCGAGGTGGGTGATCTCGACTGCCTCTGCCGCCCTGATCACCGAGGAGTTGTTGCCAGAGCCAAGCTGCGCCGTGAGAAGTGTCAAGGTCGGACGCACACGCTTGCCGCCGGCGTCGAGCAGGTAGCGGCTCGTGACATCCGCGATGTCGTCGGTGAACGACATTTCGGCGAGCAAACCGCTCTCAACCTCGGCCAGACCGTCTTCGATCGCGCCAGCGAACTTGCGCTCCTCGCTCGACGCAAACAGCTTCTCACCGAGACCGAGAGATGAACTCAGGGTGTTGCTGCGTCGCGCAAGGGGCGGGCTAGGCCTGTTCGGAGTGACCGTCACCGGGTCACCGAGCAGCTTTGCGCTTGGCAGTGGAGGCACGAATGGCCGCGTCTTCCGGCTTGCGGCCACGGTGAAGTGCGACGACACCGACGGTGAGGTTGCGGTAGGCAACACGTGTGAAACCCACCCCTCTGATCCATTGAGTCAAGGTGCCTTGGTCTGGCCAGTTGCGGATCGACTCGGCAAGGTAGTCGTACGCCTCGGAATCGGAACTGACGACGTTGGCGATGATCGGCATCACAAACTTCGTGTACGCCTGATATCCCATTCGGAACAGTGCCCGCGGAGGCTTGGAAAACTCGCAGACCACCAGGCGGCCACCAGGCTTCAACACCCGGTACATCTCGGCGAGCGCCGCCTTCGGATGCTCAACGTTGCGCAGGCCAAAACTGATCGACACCGCGTCGAACTCGTCGTCGCCGAATGGCAGCCGCTCGGCGTTTGCTTCAACGAACTCGATGCGCGGATGCCGGAGGCGGCCAGCGGCGATCATCCCGCCAGAGAAGTCAACGGCGACGACCGTCGCTCCGGTGCGGGCGAGGGCTGCGCTCGACGTGCCGGTTCCGGCCGCGAC
>JBDUBG010000277.1:0-2834 GCA_040004215.1 Pseudolysinimonas sp.
GAGACGTTGTGGTTGGCGCTTTGCCACTGTCTGTAATGGTCACGAGTATCAGAGCATACCGGCGGGTCAGCGCTGAAGACCCGCGACCAGTCCCGAGAGGTGCGCCGTGGGTTCGAGGTCGAGCGCCGTGGACAGAATCGCGCGGTATCGATCGAAGACGCCGAGCGCCTCAGACTGGTTGCCGCCTGCCAGATGGATGCGAATCAGCAAGGCGTGAGGACTCTCGCGCAACGGATCGACGCGCATGGCCGCCCGTGCAGCACCGATCGCCTCGGCGCCTCGCCCCGCATCGAGAAGTCGTTGTCCCAGAGCCTCGAGAGCATCCATCCGGAGTTGACGCCAGTCTTCGGCCTCCGCGATGATCCAGTCGTCATACCAGTCGGGCAGCAGTTCGCTTGATAGAAGCGCGGTGGACGCCGCGTTGAGATCGGTTGCCTCAACCGGACTGCCGCGGTGCATGAGTCGGTGCGCCAACTCTTGCCCCAGCCGCAGATCGACAACCACTGCTTCGTTGAGGCCGAGTCCCCCCGACTTCGTCGCTCGGACGGTGCTTCCGATGAGCCCATCTAGCCGAGTGAGCGCGGCGCGCAAACTGACGCCCGCTCGCTCATCCGAGACATCCGGCCACATGGTTCCGGCGAGTGAGATGCGCGCGATTGCGCGATCGTGTAACGCGAGGAAGATGAGTAATCGTTGTGATCCGACAGGCAACTCGTCGATCGTCACCGAGTCGACGCGAAGCCGAAAACCACCCAGCATGAAAAGTTCGACCCGCGCGGTGCCCGGCACGTAATCGCCTTCACCAACCTTGGCGTGTGCTTCCTTGGACGTGCTCGCCAGGACCGACTCCGGACGGGCTAGCGGGTCCCAACGTCTGCTCCACTGGTCCAGGGCGTGGATGCCAACCTTCAGGTCGTCGCCCTTGGCTGTCAGCGCGTATTCGGCGCCGCGGTTCAAGGGAGGGAGCCGTTTCATGATCCCCGCACTGACCAGTGATGCCAATCGAGCCTGGAGGGTCTCGGGCGCGATACCAAGGTGCAACTCGAAGTCCGAGAACCCAGTCGTGCCTCGTAGCATCGCCTCCGCGACGATCAGGAGACTCCAACGTTCGAACTGCATCATGTCGCACGTCCTCGTGCCTCTCGCGGCTGACGAAACATCCGCGTTGGCGCGACTCTACGCCACGGGCGCGACCGCCCCCTCCGGCGATCGCGCCCATTTCACCCCGTTCCCGCTTTGCGCCCCCCTACGCCCCCGAGCGGGAATCTCCGTCGCGACCCAGAGAGTCGGGCGTACGTGCTCGCCACGACAGCGCCACGAGCGTCGCGCCCAGAAGAAGAACCGCCATCGCGGGAAGGAATGGTGCCGTGGTGCCGGTCTCAGCCAGAGAGTTCGGGCCGCCCGCTGCTGCAGATCCTCGCGCGCCGGTTCCCCCGACGTCGCCGCCCGCACCGCCACTGGTGCCAGCGCCTGCGCCTGTCCCCGTGCCTGTGCCTGTTCCCGTGCCCCTGCCGGTTCCGGTGTCCGACGGGGCGATGACATTATTCACGATCCCCGCCGAACAGACGATGAGGGAACCTCCGCCGTTGGCTGAGTTGTTGCACTGGTCGATCGTGACCATCAGCTCAGCGTCAGACGTCGAGCCAGCATCGATCGTGCAGGTCAGTGAACTACCACCGCCATTGTCTGAGCCGTTGCACTGGGTGATGTCCGCGTTCGTCGTGCTCAGACCGTCGGGACTGCAGGCCCTCAGCACGACCGTGCCGCCGGCCAACGAGCCGTTGCACTGGTTCACTGTCGCGGCGACTGCTGTTGTCACACCGGTGATGTCGTTACGAATGTTCACCGCGCAGTGCAGTGAACCGCCGCTCGTGATCGCGTAGTTGCATTGCGAGACCGAGGTGACGAGTTCGGTCGAGAGTGTCGTGTTTTCTGTGCAGCTGGCCGAGAGGTCGGTGTTGGCGGCGCCATGACACTCCTTCACGGTGACCGATGAACTCGTGGCGCCTGTTGCCATGTCGAGAGTGTTCACGACCGTGACGTCGCACTCCATGCCCAAGCCCGGTGTGTCATCCACGCTGCTGCATTGCCCGACGGTGAGGGCCGATGCAGACGAGGCGGGGCCCGTCGCGATGGAGATCATGAGCGCGGCCGCCCCGATGAAGATCGCCGCCCCCATCCGTGCTCCGCGTGTGGTCGGTCGCCGACCCATAGCTCTCGTCATGATTCCCCCCAAGGAACGTTGAACCCAGCGTGCGCCCGCGCCGTGACGGCAACGTGACGGCCACGTGACCGCTGCCGAATGAGTTGTCTACCCCTGGGCGGGGGAAGACCGTCGCGCGTGGGTGTCCTCGCCGGATGCGCGGTAAGATCGGTGCACAGACATTGATCCGGCCATCACCGGGGAGTCCTCGGAAGAACACCTCCCGCGCCCCACGCGGGCGGTCAGTAGAACCGAGCGGGTCAGCCCGTCACAGCGGCAAGAGCGGTCGCGCGGCACTGCACACCAGCAGGGCCGGGCGGCAAGCGAGGTGGTACCGCGGCATCCGTCGTCCTCGTGGAAGAGAACACCACGAGCACGGAGCGCGAGATGACCTACCCGTTGAACGGCGAGCCCGGCGTTCCCGCGTCGCCCGATTTCCCGGCGATCGAGCGCGGGATCCTGGCGTTCTGGAAACGCGACGGCACCTTCCAGGCATCCATCGACAACCGCGAGGGATGCCCCGAGTGGGTCTTCTACGACGGGCCGCCATTCGCCAACGGCCTGCCCCACTACGGGCACCTGCTCACCGGCTACGCCAAAGACCTGTTCCCGCGCTACCAGACCATGCGCG
>JBDUBG010000305.1:0-2824 GCA_040004215.1 Pseudolysinimonas sp.
CCCGTCGTACTGCTTGCGATGGTAAATACCCGGCAGTTCAAGCGGACTGCCGTACTCGCACCAGGCGATCGCATCGTCGCCGTCGAAGACGAGCGCGGCGTGCGCGACGCCCTCCGCGACGAGTCGCTGCTTGAACGTCGCCCGGTCGTATTCACTCTTGACCGTCTGTTCTGTATCACCGTGGAAGTAGGAGCAATAGCACCCGCCCCACACACCGTTGTGCTCTCGGCGAGCGCCAGCCACGCCGGAAAGGTCTCAGGCGTGAGCGGCTTGATCACGTGGGAAGTGGTCACATCCAGCCCACTCGCTCCAGCAGGAGCGTCGTCCTCGGCCATGGCAAACTCGCCAACCGCGTCGTCAAGGACGAGTTCAAGCACTTCAAGGAGTACATCGAGAGCAAAGGCTCTGCAGACGGCGCTTGGCGGGGCGACATCCGGCCAGAGCGGCTAGTCCTTCTTGTCGGCGGCCGGCCGGCGGTGCTCGGCGCTGATCATCCAGGCGAACTGCTCCAGCTTCTGGATGATCTGGTGCAGCAGGTCCGAACTGGTGGGGTCTTCCTCATCCACTGCATCGTGCACGCGTCGGCAGGTCGCCACCGCCGCCTCAAGGCGTTCGGTGATCATGTCAGCCGTATCGATCGTGAGAACCTCGCCGCCCGGAAAAGGCGGGAGCGATGTCGCGTCAGCGACCACCCGAGTGCGGCCATCAGGAGTGGCGTGAAGCGCACGCATGCGCTCCGCCACCTCGTCGCTGAACTCGCGTGTGGCGTCGATCACTTCATCCAACTGAAGGTGAAGATCACGGAAGTTCGGACCAACCAGGTTCCAGTGCGCCTGCTTTCCCTGGATGGCCAACTCGATGAGGTCGACCAGCACCGCCTGCAGCGAGTCGGTCAGGGTGCGCGAGGCAAGGAAGCCGTGCTCGGCGTTCTCTCGGCGGGTGCGGCGGACTTCGGGGGCGAGGATGTCTGACATGGCATCCACGGTAGGCCGGGTCAGGTGCTCGGCTCCGTTCTCCCAGGTGCTCTCAAGCCGTCAGCTGTCCTAGGCCTTTTGCGTCCAGCCGAGGGCTTGGGATGCCTTCGCCTCCAGCACGGCATCCTCAGGCAGCATGGTGCGGTACTGGCTCTTGCGGTCGCGGACCATGGCAACGATCGCCTCGATCATCGGCTGCGGGTCGTGTTGCAGAGCCATCAGGGGCGCCGCGTCGGGCATCGGGATGTGAACGTCCTGTTCTGCAGACCACTGGCCGTAGGTCTCGGCACCGGTGTCGTTGAATCCCGTGCGGTAGAGGCCCGGATTCACCGTCGCTACCGCGATGCCGAAGGGGTTGAGCTCGGCCTTCATGGTGCTCGCAATTGCCTCAATCGCGTGCTTTGTGGCCGAATATGCGCCAAGGAACGGGACGCCCATGAGCCCGGCTTGCGACGACATCCACACGATCTTGCCGCTCTTTCGCTTCATCATGCCGGGGATCAGCCGTTGCGCGAGATCGAGGTGGGCCAGCACGTTGATCTCGAAGGAGCGTCGCACCCGGTCGAGCGGAATGTCGACCAGCGAACCGGTTTCCTGAACGCCCGCGTTCAGGATCAGCACGTCGACATCGCGGTCGGCCGCATGGATCAGGTCCAAAGGATCGAGCAGGTCGAGCTTGATGACCTCGAGCTTCGTCTTCTCGTCAACCGCCCGCTGTCGGAGCATCGTCACCTGTTGCCAGGTCTGCCCCGCAGCCGTCACGTCGAGTCTGGACCGAGCCAGTTCGAGCGCGACACCTGCGCCGAATCCGCTCGTTGCTCCGGTGATCAGGGCTCGCATGCGCGCCATCTGGTGCCTTCCGTTCACTCGCACCTGACGCTACGTTCACCGCCCTGAGGTGCGTCGAACACCCAGCCGCCATTCAGCGGGAGAAACCACGCGGGGCTGTCCGAACCTCACGTGCACTCCCTCGGAGTAGAGCACGCTCACCGGCGCCGCAGTCGTCGACGGCAGTCCCGCCGCCGCGACGAGCGTGTCGTCCAGCTGTAACAACTTGGCCCGACGCAGCGGCCAGCTGGGATGCTCGTTGGGCACGTGCAGGGTGCGTCCCCACGCGCGCACGTGAAGCCCCCAGCGCGCAGTGAGCCAGGTGTCGAGCTCGGAGGGCTCGACGATCCGGTCGCCGACCCGCACCGAGATGCTGCTCGTCGACGGCTTCGGCCCGAGGGCGCGCCGACGACTCACGTAGCTGAACTCGTCGCCCTCGCGCGCGATCCGCATCGCCGACCACATGTACGGCAGGTTCAAGCCGCCCCTCGCCGCGAGCGCGCTCAGTAGCCGCGAGCTCTCGAGGGAGGGGAACACGACACCGCGGCGTCCCCGATCGTCGACGCTGTAGAGGCGCACGTTGATCTCGGAGAAGGTACCCAGATACGGGATTCCGGGTCCGCGGCCGAAGCCGAGCCCCACCATCCGAAACCCGATCAGGCCGACATAGCTCACTCCGTCGAGCGCGTCGGGGCGGATTCCCGGCGGCAAGAGCGGCGCCACCAACTCAGGTGCGACCTGCCAGTGCAGAAAGGTCACGTCACGCCACGATTGAGAGAGCAGCGGGCGCAACACCGGGCGGGGCGTGAGTGGCGTGATCGGCTCGGCGGGCGTTGGCATCGCCTCACGGTATCGGGCACGGTCGCGTTCGCACAGAAGCGACCTCGGCATCCACCCTCAGCCGAGCGCTGCCTCGACCATCTCTGCCACGGCACGCATCCCGGCCGGGGTCGGGTGGTACGGAGCACCCTGGGTGCGCGAGAACCGCAGCCGATGCGTCCACGGCTCGACCGACCAGGCAT
>JBDUBG010000271.1:0-9431 GCA_040004215.1 Pseudolysinimonas sp.
TGGCAGCGCTCATCCGGCTCGCCACCGGTTCAGCGACGGTCGCCACCGTGACCGCGGCGGGCATCGTCGCGCCGCTGGCCACGAACCTCTCAGCCGTTCACTTGGCCCTGCTCGTGTTGGCCATCGGTGCAGGCTCGCTGATCTTCTCGCATGTCAACGACGCTGGCTTCTGGCTGGTGAAGGAGTACTTCGGCTTGACCGTGGGTCAGACGCTGAAGACCTGGTCGGTGATGGAAACGATCATCTCCGTCATGGGTCTGGCGCTGACGCTGCTGCTGTCGACGTTCATATTCCCTGCCTAAGGCGAACTGGAAACGTCCGTCTTCGGCGACGAGGCGGCGACCGTAGAGCCCTCTGCGCCATACTCAAAGAAGCTGAACCCGCCCGGTGTTGAGAAACTCCACCTCGCAGCGGGTGACCTCCCCGCGTTTCTTGAGTGGTGGGAGCAGACGATGGTGCCGACGCGGGAGGCGTTCGGCTACACGATTGAGTTCGGTTTAGCGGTGCCGGAGCGCATCGAATCGTTGTACGCTGTGAAGGTCCGGCAGGCGATTGCGCCGGTGCTCGGCAAAGGGGCACGTAGCCATCTTCGGATGGGCGAGACATATACGGTTCACAATCCCGTCACCGTCTCGAAGGTTCACTGTGCCCAGCGTCTCATCCCACGTCGCCATCGCCCTCAGCCGCCACATCGATCACATCTTCGGTGTGATGGGCAACGGAAACGCCTACTTCCTCGACGCGCTCGATCGAGCAACGAACGTCACCTACACCGCCATGAGGCATGAGGCAGGTGGGGTTGTCGCCGCCGATGCATACTTCCGCGCGTCGGGGCGCCTCGCTGGAGCAACCGCGACCTACGGTGCGGGGTTCACGAACACCTTGACCGCGCTCGCAGAGGCCGTGCAGGCGCGTGTGCCGCTCATCCTTGTCGTGGGTGACGAGCCGACCTCGGGACGGAGACCATGGGATGTTGACCAGATCGCACTCGCCTCCGCCGTCGGTGCCCGCACGTACACCGTCGGCCGAGCGGATGCGGCGGCGACAACGGTGATTGCCGTCGAGCACGCGCTGTCCTATGGTGTTCCGACTGTGCTTGCGATCCCCTACGACATTGCTCGACTGGACGCGGGACCGGTACCGGCCGAACAGGTTCTCGCACTCCCGGAGGCAGTCGCCCAGAGCGACCCGTTCGCGGCCGGGGTGATCGAAGACCTCGCGATCGCGTTGTCTTCCGCGAGGAAGCCCTTCTTGCTCGCGGGCCGTGGAGCATGGTCCGCGAACGCGGGTGAGGCACTCGGAGAGCTCGCCGATGCCGTCGGCGCGATGACCGCGTCGACGGCACTCGGACGCGGGATCTTCCCCAACCCGAACTTCGACCTCGGAGTCGCCGGTGGATTCGGCGCCGAGGGGGCGATGGAGCTGATCCGAGAGGCAGATGTTGCCGTCGTCTTCGGCGCCTCTTTGAATCAGTTCACGATGCGCTTCGGGGAACTCTTCGCGCCCGGCACGCATGTCGTGCAGGTGGACACCGCGTCGAGTGCCACCCACCCGAACGTGGGCGGATTCATCCGGGGCGACGCGCGCGTTGTCGCCGAGGCCCTCGTCGACGAGCTTCGCGGCCTGGGAGCACGCTCGAGCCGCTGGCGCGAATCTGTCGCTGTCGCACCGCTGCTGCGGCGGGACGAGGGAGCAGGCACCGCACCCGACGGTCGCCTCGACCCTCGAACGGTCGCGGCTCGGATAGGTGAGCTGCTGCCAGCGGACCGCATCGTCGTCTCCGACGGCGGTCATTTCATCGGATGGGCCAACATGTTCTGGTCGGTCGAGTCCCCCGACCGGATGGTGATGGTGGGCACTGCTTACCAGTCGATCGGTCTTGGCTTCCCGAGTGTGCCGGGCGCGGCGAGGGCGAAGCCCGGGGCGACGGTTGTCCTGACCACGGGCGACGGCGGCGGACTCATGGCCCTCGCCGACCTCGAATCGGCCGTGCGCTCAGCACGCGGCAGGGGCCTCGCGGTCGTCTGGAACGACGCTGCTTACGCCGCCGAGTTGAACCTCTACGCGTTGAAGGGTCTCGCCACAGATCCGATGCTCATTCCTCAGGTCGATTTCGCTGGCCTTGCCCGCGCTGTCGGGGCAGACGCCGTCATCGTAGAGACCATGGATGACCTGGAGCGTCTGGCAACGTGGGCCGCGATCCCGGCGGACGAACGCCCCTTCCTGCTGCTGGACGTCCGCGTTTCACACACGGTCATCGCGCCCTACCAGCAGGAGATCATCAAGGCGAACTCGTGATGGGAGAGATTCAGAGGGAACCACGGGAGAAAGAGTCGACGGCGCGAGCAAGGACAACCAGCTGCGTCGGTATCGGCTCGCGCCGGCGTTCAGCGACGGATTCGTCGCCTGGTGGGAGGGACTGCAGCAGTCCCCTTCCTTCGCGAAGCAGCTCCCTGCGAGCCTCGGGAAAGCGATCCGCTTTCGCGCACCTGATGCAGTCCCATGCGCGTGCGGACAAGGATTTGCGGCGACGCGCCTGACAGACTTGCAAGGATCGACGCTCACCCTGCGCGCACCGCATGGACTCGACGAAAAGCTCAAAGACGAGAGAAATCACATGGCAGACAAGACAGTCCAGATTCGTCGGTACCAGCTCATCCCTGGCGACCTCCCCGCGTTTCTTGAGTGGTGGGAGCAGACGATGGTGCCTGCGCGGGAGGCGTTCGGCTACACCATTGAGTTCGGTCTCGCGGTGCCCGAGCGCAGCGAATTTGTCTGGGCAGTATCGCTCCCGCTGGCACGGGACGCCTTCGTCATCCGGGATGCCGAGTGGATGAATTCCCCCGAGCGGAAGCAGGCGCTTTCCACTGCCGTGCCGCTCGTCAAGCAGCGGGTCAACCTCGTGGATCAGATCAGGTAACACGGAAGGCTGCAGGAATGTCACAGGAGAACATCCACCGACTCGACGGGGCAATCTTCGCCGAGGACGGCCACGACGGGATGGTGCACCGCGCGTTTTTGCGCGCGGAGGGCTTCACGGCCGAGCAGGTGCGGCGTCACCCGGTCATCGGGATCTCGACGAGCTGGAGTGAATTCAATCCGTGCAACAACGGGTTTCGAGAGCTGGCGGACTCCGTCAAGCGAGGCGTAGAAGCCGCGGGCGGGCTCGCGCTCGAATTTCCATCGATCTCGCTCTCCGAACCGTTCTCACGACCATCATCGATGTACCTGCGCAACCTCATGGCGATGGATGTCGAGGAGACCATCCTGGCGACCCCGATCGACGGCGTGGTCCTTCTGGGCGGGTGCGACAAGACGGTTCCCGCGGTACTGATGGGAGCCATCAGCGCCGGGCGGCCCGCGGTCATGGTCACGGCAGGGCCTCGTCCTGTCGCGTGTTGGAAGGGCAAGGCGACAACCGTCGACGGGCAGTGGGAGGTGATCGACCAACGTCGCCGAGGCGAGCTGTCCGACGAGGACTGGAAGGCGTTCGAGGGCATCATCCACGGCGGAGTGGGCACCTGCAACGTCATGGGCACGGCGTCGACGATGGCGGCGATCGGCGCGATGCTCGGCTTCATGCTCCCCGGCGGCACCCTGCCACCGGCGGCCGATCCCGCACGTCAAGAGATCGCCGAGCGCACCGGGCGCCTGATCGTCGATGTCGTCGCGCAGGAAATCGTGCCGCAGAGCAGAATCACGGTCGAGTCCCTCGAGAACTCAGTCCGTATGGTGGGAGCACTCGGGGGCTCGACGAACGCGCTCATCCACCTCGAGGCAATTGCGGGCCGCGCGGGGCTGCGCATCGGCTTCGAGCGGATGCGCACCTGGCTCAGCACGACACCGTTCATCACGGATGTGAAACCGAACGGCCCGGCGCTGCTGTCTGACCTGGAGGCCGTGGGCGGGATCCCCGCGGTGGCGGCCCGCATCCGGCACTTGCTCAACGAGGAGGTGCTCGCCGCAGACGGCAGGACGTGGGGCGAGGTGTTCGACGCCGTCCCGGCCGCACGTGCGGGAGGTCCTGTTGTCGATCCTGCCTCAGCGCTCATGCCCGATGGCGGGATGGCGGTGGTTCGCGGCTCACTCGCCCCTGACGGTGCCGTGATGAAGTTGGCCGGGGCGGCTCCCTCCAAGCTGCGGCACCGAGGACGGGCTGTGGTCTTTGACGGAGTTGCGGATATGTGGGCTCGCATCGACCGGAGTGACCTTGATGTCGATGCCGACTCGGTGCTCGTGCTCCGCGGGGTGGGGGTGCAGGGTGGACCGGGTATGCCCGAGGTCGGTCATGTGCCGATCCCGGCCAAGCTGGCGCGCGAGGGCATCACCGACATGCTCCGCGTTACCGACGCACGCATGTCGGGAACGAGCGTCGGGAGCGTCGTCCTCCATGTCTCGCCGGAAGCGGCAGTCGGCGGCCCCCTCGCCTACGTCGAAGACGGCGACCTCATCGACCTGAACGTTGCGGCGGGAACGTTGGACCTGTTGGTGGACCCGGCGGTGCTGGCCGCGCGCACACCGATGAAGCCGGGAGCTCCTGCGCGACGAGGCTGGGGGTGGCTCTACACGGAGCACGCCTTGCAGCCAGACGAGGGCTGCGACCTCGACTTTCTTGTGCACGAAGACCTACGAGAGTGAGTGGCGGATGACGACGATCGGCTTCGTGGGGCTGGGCGCGATGGGCGGGCCGATGGTCCGGAACCTTCTCGACGCTGGGCACGACCTCCTCATCTGGGGTCGAACGCCGTCCAGGCTGCAGCCGTACCTCGACGCCGGGGCGCGCGCCGCCTCGTCTCCGGAGGCGCTCGCCGACGAGGCAGACGCCGTGCTCGGATGCCTCCTCGACGGGGCAGCGATCGAGGAGATCTACCTCGGGCGGATGCTCGACGCAGCCAAGCCGGGTCAGCTCTTCGCCGATCATGGGACCTACGCTCCAGCGGTCGCTGAGAAGGTCGCGTCGGCCTTCGCTGACAAGGGGGCGTATTTTCTCGACGCGCCGGTCTCGGGAGGACCGATGGGCGCCGAGGCGGGCACCTTGGTGTGCGCCGTCGGCGGCGACGCTGCCGGTGTCGATTTGCTGCGTCCACTTGCCGCCGCGTACGTTGCGACGCTGGCACATCTGGGGGCCTCTGGGCGTGGCCTCATGCTGAAGCTGATCAACAACTACCACGTGTCGATCAACTTCGTCGCGGCTGCCGAGACCGCCTGGCTCATCGAGCATCTGGAGCTCGCCCCCGAGGCGTCGATGGAGGTCTTGTTCGGCGGATTCGCTGACAGCGCCATCCTTCGGATGGGTTTGCCGAAGGCGCTTGCCCACGATGACGAGGCAGGTGGGATGACGCTCGGCGGACTCGTGGAGGTGCAGCGCAATATCGCGGATCTGCTCGCCTCCGCGGGGTTCGAGTCGGGATTGTTCCCCTACGCCCGCAGGGTCTTCGGCGACGCGGCGGCGAGCGAGGGCAACCTCCACCCTGCTGCGCTTCGCCGCTGGCTGCCCGGAGCACCGGCCTGACGGGAGGGAACCCAGCCAGGGCGGCTCATTCAGCGGAGTTGGGTGACGTGGTCTGGTGTCAGCTCGTCGAGCGTGGTGACGCCGAGCAGTTGCATCGTGCGAGTGATTTCTTCCGTCAGGATGGCGATTGCTCGGTCCACACCCGCCCGCCCACCTGCCATGAGCCCGTAGAGATAGGCCCGCCCGATCAGGGTGAACTTGGCCCCGAGAGCGATTGCAGCCACGATGTCGGCGCCGGAGGTGATGCCAGAGTCGATGATCACTTCGACGCTGCTCGGCATCTCTTTGACGATGCTCGGCAGAAGGCGAAGCGGGACAGGTGCTCGATCGAGCTGTCGGCCACCGTGGTTCGACAGCAGGATCCCATCGACTCCTGACGTTGCGAGGAGAGCGGCGTCGTGCTTGCTTTGCACGCCCTTGACCACGATGCTCCCGGGCCACGCCTGTCGGATCCAGTCGAGATCTTGAATCGTGATGGAGGGATCGAATACCTCGCCGAAGAGAGTTGAGAGAGCACGCCCATCCGCCCGTGAAGCTGTGGGATCGTCGAGGACTGCGAAGTCAAACGGGTCGGTCGTGATGAAGTCGAACCACCATCGCACGTGGGGAATCGTTTCCAGGATTGTCCGGGGCGTCACCTGCGCAGGAATGGATAAGCCGTTGCGCTTGTCACGCAATCGCAAGCCCGATACGGGCACATCGACCGTGACTAAGAGAGTCTCGAACCCGCTACGCGATGCGCGGTCCATGAGCGCGATCGTCAAGTCCCGGTCTCGGCGCACGTAGAGCTGCAACCAGTTGCGCCCTCCAGGATTGGCCTTCGCCACATCCTCAGGGCTGGTCGTTCCCAGCGTCGACAGCGCGAAGGGGATTCCGGCTGTCGCGGCCGCTGCCGCTCCCGCGGTTTCGCCCGCAGCGTGCATGAGGCGAGTGAGTCCGGTTGGCGCGATCCCGAACGGCAGCTGTGAGGTCCGCCCTAGGACTTCTCTGCTCGTGTCTACCGTGGTGACATCGCGCAACACCCGCGGGCTGAACTCGATGTCCTCGAATGCCTGTCGAGCACGACGCAACGTGATCTCAGCGTCTGCGCCGCCTTCGGCATAGTCGAACACGGCGCGCGGGACGCGCCGCTGCGCGATCCTTTTCAGGTCGGCGATGGTCAGAGCGTCTTGCAGCCGATGCGCGCTCCCCCACGCCGGAGGATTGACACGAACAAGTCGCCCCAACTCCCACGGACGAAGGATCCGGCGTTTCATTGACCCCACGCTCACGACTGGTGCAATCGCGGGTCAATCGGCGTGACAATGCCGTTGCGTCGTTCGATGACCTCTGCCCCCGTGAGCGCAAGAGTTTCGTCGAAGGGTCGCGCGAGTACTTGGACACCAATCGGTGCGCCCGCTGTCGCCATCACTCCAATGCCGACCCCGGGCAGACCAAAACCGGCAGTGCCCATGTTCGGCCATTGGTTGCGCATCATCTGGGCCGCGCGTTCTGGCGACTCGATGTCCTCTCCCAGTCGGAAGGGCCGCTCGCCAGATGCCGGGAGAATGACAAGGGGAAACTCTTCGAAGAACTCCGACATGCGCCGCATCAGAAAGTGACGCCGTTGGTGCGCCGCAAGATAGTCACGGAAGCTGATCTCGCCGAAGGCGCGTCGATACGCCTCGAGGGTCACAGAAATGTAGGAATTGATGCCTTCGTCTCCGACCCTCTTGATCTCTTCGACCATCCCACCCTGATCGAACTCCGTCAGCGCAAGTCGCCACCAATTGGTCGCCATCTGGCCGAACTCCGGCATGACGACCTCGTCCACGTCGTAGCCTTCGTCGACAAACCACTGCCCTGCGGTGCGCACGGCATCCGCGCACTCGGGTTGGGGGAGCGTGGAGAACTCGCTCTCGCCTGGATCGATGATCAATGCAACGCGGCGCGCGGCCGGGCGTAGTGAGGACGGCGCGGGAACGTCGAGCGAAGCTGGGTCACGAGGATCAAAGCGGCTCATTACCTGGAGCGCGAGTCGCAGGTCCTCCACGGTGCGAGCAAGGGGCCCATCCGAGGACATCTGCTGCGACGCTAACCCGTCACCCGTCGCTTCTGATCCGAACCATGACGGGACCCGACCGACGGTGGTGCGCAGGCCCACGATGCCGCAGACGGCAGCCGGGTAGCGGACTGAACCTCCGATGTCGTTGCCCTGGGCGAACGGAGTAGCTCCGACAGCAACCGCAGATGCCGCGCCACCGCTCGACCCCCCTGGCGTCACATCAGGGTCCCAGGGATTGCGGGTGATTCCCCAGTGCACGCTCTCTGTCGTCCAGCGGGTGGAAAAGGGCGGGACGTTGGAGCGGGCGATATTGATCGAGCCGCCATCAAGGATGTTGGTGAGGACGGGCGATGTCTCGAAAGCCGGCGTGCTGAGGTACGCCTCAACCCCGTCAGGGGTGGGCAGCCCGATGAGGTTGGTATTCAGTTTCGAGGCAAACGGCACTCCGTGCAACGGACCGCGGACGTCACCAGCCGCCAAAGACTTGTCTGCTCGCTCTGCCGATGAGAGAGCGTCGTCCATGAACTCACCAAACGCGTTGGTCGCTCCATTTGTTTCGTGTGCACGGGCTAGCACCGACGTCACCACTTCGACGGATGACACTGACTTGGATCGAATCTCCGCGGCCATCTCTGCTGCGCTCCAGCGCCACATCTCTTCCGACACTTTCAGCCTGCCTTCTCGCTAGTAGTTCGCCGCGCGACCTGCGTAGATCAACGCAAAGCCGCAGGAAACGAGACCCCGCTCAGAGGCTGAGATTGGCGAACTTCTGATTGACCACACGAACTTCTCTTGTATATCATAAGCAGTGCCAGTGCACTATCTACGAGATTTCCCCTACTCTCATCTCGAGAGCAGCACGACGTGCGAATAGGTGGATTGAATACAACATCACTCAAAGCCGAGCGGTGGCGTAGATAGGCGTCCTGCCCTGGATCGCGTAGTTCGCACGGTCTACACAATGGAGGAGAACGTTTTGAAATCTCGAGCTTCAGTGTCTCGTCGTAAGTTAATTGCTTTCTGCCTTGTCGCCGGTGTCGGCTTAGGCGTCGCCGGTTGCACCAGCCAGGCTCCCGCGGACAATCAAGGTAAGGGAGGAGCCGTAAGTTACAAGATCACCACCACAACGCCACCCCCAGTCGGAGATATCGACAGCGTCACCTGGAGAACGCACGCGGAGGCACAGACACTTGACTACGCCCAAGCGTTCGCTGGACCCGAGAACCTCGTGATTGCCAACATCTGCGAAAGCCTGGTCAGATTCAATCCCGACTTCACCAGCGGCCCGGCGCTCGCCAAGTCGTGGGACAACCCGTCACCGACGACGTGGGTGTTTCATCTCCAGGAGGGTGTGACCTTCCATGACGGTACTCCGATGACCGCCGATGATGTCGTGGCGTCGTTGACGCGGAATATGGACCCGTCCGTTGCGTCAGTGTGGGCATCGGTCTTCGCGTACGTCAAATCAATCACTGCGACGGGACCGCTGGAGGTCACGGTCGAACTTACCAAGCCAGACGCTCTGTTCGTCCCCAATCTGGGCAGTCAGGCGGGCGTTGTCGAGTCAGCCGCGACGCTGAAAAAACTCGGAAAGACGTACGGAACACCAGATGGTCTCCCCAACTGCACCGGACCGTTCTCGGCAGAGAAGTGGAATCCCGGCAAGTCGATTGTCCTGAAGGGATACGACAAGTATTGGAACAATGAGTGGCGTGCGCATTCCAAGACGTTCACGATCGTTCCGATTATCGACGACAGTACTGCGCTCAATGCTCTGAAATCCGGCGATGTCGACGGATCGTGGTTTCTTCCTGCGACGGCCTATAAGCAACTGAAGACGAGCGCCCCGGGCAATGCCTATTTCATCCGGGACCT
>JBDUBG010000024.1:0-9389 GCA_040004215.1 Pseudolysinimonas sp.
GCCGAAACCAACCCGCAGCTCTTGCACGACGCGCCGCACAGTACTCCGGTGGGATGAATCGCTGCCTGGGCGGCGGAATTCCCCGCGGTTTACACCACCTCGGCTAGGTCCTCCTGGCCGAGCGCGACCGGATGACGCGTCACTCCGTTCCACGCTGCCGCCAGCGCGTCGACGGCCCGATCGATGAGCTCGGGTGGGTGGCTGTATGGCACGCGCAAGAAGCGCTCGAACACCCCGTTCATGCCGAACCGCGGACCCGCCGCGATCACCAGTTTCTCGTTGCGGGCCGCGAGCGCCAGTTGGGAACTGACCGGTGCGCCCAGGTTGATCCACAAGGTGAGCCCGCCATCGGGCTGCGGCAGCGTCCACTCGGGCAGTCGTTCGCTCAGCCGCGCCATCAGGTGATCGCGCCCGGCCCGCAGGTATGCGCGGCGGTCGGCAAGAATGCGGTCATACTGCCCCAGCAACTCGAGCACCACCAGCTGGTCGAGGATCGGCGTGCCCAAATCGCTCGAATAGCGCACCCGGGCGGCGCGCTGAATGACCTCGCGATCGGCGCGGATCCACCCCAACCGCAACCCGCCCCAGACCGTCTTGCTGACGGAACCGATGGTGATGATGCGGGCAGCCGCGTTCCCGGCCACCGATGCGGCGAAGGGCAGGGTGAGGGGGGCATCGACCCTCAGATCGAGGAAGCCGAGTTCGCCCATGGTCTCATCGACGATGAGAGTCGTGCCCTGCGCGGCGGCGAGCGCGGCAACCCGTTCGCGCTGCTCTGTTGGCATCGATCGGCCGGTGGGGTTGTGAAAATCGGGCATCAGGTAGCCGATGGTGGGGCTGCTGCGTGAGAACGCCTGGTCGAGGCCACTCTCGTCCCAGCCCTCCTCGGTCGTCACGGCGATCGGGACGAGCCGGGCGCCATGCGCGCGCAGCGACTCCGACGCGTGGGGATAGGTGGGCGACTCCACGAGAGCACGATCTCCGCGTGACAGGAGGGTGCGCGCGACGAGGCCGATGGCGTGCTGCGCGCCGACCGTGATCATCAGCTCGTCGGCATCCGTCGGCAGACCACGAGCGGTGTAACGATCGGCGAGGGCCTGGCGCAGCGCACGCAGTCCGATCGGGTCGAACCCCGACTCACCGAGATACGACGGGAGCAGCGCCGCTGCCCGTACGGCGGCGGCCGCGACGGCCGGCACGGCCGGCAGCGTCGCCTGGCTGAAGTCGAGGAACTCGGGAGGCGTGATGGTCTCGTGGGGCACCGATCGGCGAGAGGGAAGGCGCACGACGCTGCCAGAGCCGCGCAGGCTCTCCAGGTAACCAGAATCGCGAAGCTCGGCGTATGCGGCCGAGATCGTGGTGCGACTCACTGTGAGCTGAGCGGCGAGCTCCCGCTCGGCGGGTAGCCGGGTGCCGAGGGCGAGTCTCCCATCCAGCACCAGCAGCCGGATGCGGTCGGCCAGCGCTGAGTATGCCGGCGTCCCGGCGAGCCCGCGCCATGCGCCGAGCGCCGAGGCCAATGAGCGGGCCGAGAGCGAAACCATCCGTCCACTCTACGCCGATTGGCCTCTTTGAATAAGTCCAATTAGGCGATTGGCTTGCCTCATGACCCGCATCGCCGCCCCGCAGCCACTGGCCGGCCGTCGTGTGCTGTGGGCTCGACGGATCAGCCAGTTGCTCGTCGGCTTGTTCCTGTACGGAATCGGGATCGCGCTCATGGTTCGGGCGGGCATCGGGGTCGCCCCGTGGGACGTCCTGACGCAGGGGGTTTCGCTGCGCGCCGGGCTGCTGTTCGGCATCGTCAACAACATCCTTGGCGCGCTCGTCCTGCTGCTCTGGATCCCGATCCGCGTGCGGATCGGCTTCGGCACCGTCGCCGACGTGCTGCTGATCGGCATCAGCGCACAACTCGGGCTGAACGTCATCCCGCAGCAAACGGTGCCCGGCCTTCAGGCGCTGGTCTTCTCCGGTGGGCTCGCTCTGGTCGCGGTGGCGACCGGGCTGTACATCGGCGCGCGACTCGGCCCCGGACCGCGCGACGGTCTGATGACCGGACTCCATCGACGCACAGGATGGCCCATCTGGATCGTGCGCACCGGTATCGAGGTCATCGTGCTGGCAGTCGGGTGGGCGCTCGGCGGACAGTTCGGCATCGGCACGGTCGCCTTCGCCCTGCTGATCGGGCCGATGGTGGGAGTCACGCTGCCGCTGTTCCGCATCCCCGAGGCCGTCGCTCCTCCCGCGGCCGACGGCCTCGCCGACTGACTACGTGAGCTCGCGGTCCGCGTAGATCCGTACCGCGTCACGAACGAAGGCCGCGCCGTCTGCGCCGCCATAGTTCTTCGCGAAGCGCGGGTCGGCAACATACATCTCACCGAGCCCCACGAAATACGCCTTCGTGGGTCGGCCGTCTGCGGTCTGCGGTGTTCCCGGGATTCCCGACAGCCAGTGGAACTGTCGCTGCGCCAGCGCCTGAGCTTCGTCACTGTCTGGTGCGATGCCACCGGACGCTGCCGTCCGCCAGTCAGCGATCAGGGTCTTCGAAACCTCGCCGAACGCGCTCCGGTCTCGGGGGCTCATTCCCCGCAGCCACGCGTCGCTGCGCTCGTACGCCTCGGCGCCCCAGCGCTGCTCGACCTCCTCGCGGTACTGGGTGTGGTCGAATCCGTCAAACATGGTCTCTGCCATGATCTGCTCTCCGTTCTTGATTCGGGTGATGGTGTCCGTCACACTCGCCAACTGCCGGGCGAGACGCTCCTGCTCAGCCACCAGCCAGCGCCGGTGGCTTTCGAGCGCCGCAACGTCGTCGCGCTGCCCGTCGAATAGCTCGGTGATCGCCGGGATGCCGAGCCCGAGTTCGCGCAGCAACAACACTCGTTGCAGCCTCACCAGCGCCGCTGCGTCGTAGTAGCGGTATCCGTTGTCGCCGATGCGGCTGGGCGCCACCAGCCCGACGTCGTCGTAGTGCCGCAGGGTGCGGCTGGTGGTGCTCGCGAGTCTCGCGATTTGCTGGATGCTCCACTCCGGCTCGTGTGTCGTACTCATGTCAGACACGCTAAAGGTTGACGCTGCGTCAAGGTCAACCCCCGCTTCATCCCCCTGCGAAATCAAGGATGCGGGGGCATTCCGGGCGCAAACTCCCCGGTCTCACGCGCGTCAGCCCCTCTCATCCTTGATTTCGCACCATGGCAGCCGGGGTTGCGGATGTCGCACACGCGATATATCGTGACTATGGACAACACGCGATATATCGCGAGATGGGAGAGGCCACCATGGCCCAAGAGAAGTGGCTCGTCGACGGACCCAAGACGATCGATGTCGAGAACATCAGCAAACTCAAGGTCGGACTCATCAGTGGCCAGGTCGACATCGTCGGTCACGACGAACCGGGGGTGCGGGTCGAGGTGCACTCGGTCAGCGGCCGAGACCTCAAGGTGGCAGTCGATGGGGATACCCTCGAGATCGACCACCCCCAACTCAGCTGGGACAACTGGCTGGATGTCTTCAAGTCGTTCCGTGGGAATGCACGCGCCGATGTGAGCATCATGGTGCCGCGCGACGTGCGCCTGAAGTTCGGCGTGGTGAACGCCGAGGCGCTGATCAGCGGAATCCACGCAGACGCCTCGATCAGCACGGTGAACGGCGACTTGGTCGTCGACAGCATGCGTGGCGACATCCAAATCAACTCGGTCAGCGGCGAGATCTCGGTACGCAACCACACGGGTCGCATCGCGGTGCACTGCATCAACGGCGACATCACGGTGTCGGGCGAGGTGCACGGCATGACGAGCGACGGCGTCAGCGGCGACGTCTTTCTCGACGTGAATGGCATTCCTGACGAGCTGCGCCTCAGCACGGTCAACGGCAACATCACCGCACGACTCGATGCCGACGTGCCGGTCGCGTACACGATCAATACGGTGAACGGCCGACTTCAGCTCGACGACTCGGAGATCACCGGGGTGCGCGGCCGCTACACCGGCAAGTACGGCACGCTCGACTCGCGGTGGCTCGACTTCAGGGCGAACACTGTGGCCGGCAACGTCAGCGTGCTGCACACCGCGCGCGCGTCTGCCCCCGCAGAGCAGACCGAGCAGACCGAGCAGACCGCGTGACGCCGCCCGTCTTCGCCCACGGGCACCTGCGGCTCTACCTGCTGAGCCTGCTGGCAGAGCGACCGATGCACGGCTACGAATTGATGCAGGCACTCAGCGACCGCTTCGGCGGAACGTACGTGCCGAGCGCCGGCACCATCTACCCGCGGCTCGCGAAGCTCGAAGAGGACTCCCTCGTGACCAAGGAGTCCGACGGACGCAAGACCGTGTATTCCATCACCGACGCCGGTCGAGGCGAGCTCGCCGAACGCGGCTCAGAACTCGACGGCATCGAAGACGAGCTCAGTGACTCGGTGCGCCGGCTCGCCAACGAGGTGCGCCACTCGGTGAATGACGCGATGAAGACACTGCGGGCCGACCTGGCAGCCGCGGCACGGGATGCGCGCGCAGAATCGCGCGCCGACGGCCGCAGCGAGCGCGCCGATGCGCGCCGCACCGAGTTCAGTGACGACCCGCGGGTCCAGGCCCGGATGGGCATACGCGACGCCGACGCGGCGATCAACCACTTCCGTCAGCAGTTGCGCTCCGAGCTGCGCACCGCGGTCGCGCACGGGCGGCTCGACCCCGCGATCGTCGGGCTGATCACCACTCGACTTACCGCGCTGCAGCGCGAGATCACGGCTGCGCTGCGCGACTGACACCGGGGCGGAACGGGCGGCGCAAAACCAGCGCGCTGCTCGCGCACGCGTGGGAAATGCACGAGTGGAGTCTGCGGTGTACGCTGACCCCTCGTGACTGACGACTCCAGGTCTCCCGAGGACGCCCGGTCGCCCAAGCGCTGGCTCATCGGAGACCCTCTCCCCTCCGACAAGCTCGAGGGTCAACTCCTCCCCAAGCATTTGGCGCTGCCGATCTTCGCGAGCGACCCGCTCAGCTCGGTGGCGTACGCCCCGCAAGAGCTGCTGCTGATCCTTCTGATCGGCGGCCTGTCGTTCCTTGCCTTCACCCCGTGGGTCGCGGCGGCGGTCGTGCTGCTGATGGTCGTGGTGGTCGTGTCGTACCGCCTGCTGATCAAGGCATACCCGAGCGGTGGCGGCGATTACGAAGTCGCCCGCAAGAACCTCGGCGAGAAGGCCGGCCTCGTCGTCGCGTCAGCTCTGCTAGTCGACTACATCATGACGGTGGCCGTATCGGTGGCTTCCGGCGTCGACAACATCATCTCGGCGCTGCCCATGCTCAACAATTTGCGCGTCGAGATGGCGGTTCTTTTCGTCATCATCCTGGCGGCCGTGAACCTGCGTGGCGTCCGCGAGTCGAGCAAAGCCTTTGCGGTGCCGACCTACCTGTTCATCGGCAGCATCGCGGTCATGATCGCCGTCGCCCTGGTGCAGACGGCGCTCGGTCATGCCCCCGTTGCCGAGACCGCCGGCTTCGCGATCAAGGGTCAGTCAATAGCGCAGGCGGCCGTCGTGCTGCTGCTGCTGCGTGCTTTCTCGAGTGGATGCTCCGCCCTCACCGGCGTCGAAGCGATCAGCAATGGCGTGCAGGCGTTCCGCCGGCCGAAGATCGAGAACGCCCAGAAGACGCTCGTCGCCATGGGCGGGATCGCGATCGTCCTGTTCGTCGGCCTCATCACGGTCGCGCTCATCTCGGGTGTGCACTACGTCGAGAACACCTGCAACCTGGTGGGCTTCACCGACTGTGCGACCGCGCCGCAGCGAAGCGTCATTGCGCAGATCGCCTCGTCGGTGTTCGGCAACAACACCCTGCCGTTCTTCATCATCCAGGCGGCAACTGCTCTCGTGCTGCTGCTCGCCGCCAACACGGCGTTCAACGGCTTCCCACTGCTGGGGTCGGTGCTGGCCACCGACCTCTACGCGCCGAAGTCGCTGGCCACCCGCGGCGACCGGCTGATCTTCTCGAACGGCGTGCTCGCCCTCGCGGCCGCCGCCGTCGTCATCCTTGTCGTCTTCCAGGCAAGTGTCACCGGACTGATCCAGCTCTACATCATTGGTGTTTTCGTCTCGTTCACTCTCGGCCAGACGGGCATGATCCGGCACTGGCGGCGCTTGCTGCGCGAAGGAACCGGCGAACTCACCCGCGGGCAGGTGCGCACCTACCTGGTGATCAACAGCTTCGGTGCGTTCATGACCTTCACGGTGCTGGTGATCGTCACGATCACCAAGTTCACCCACGGCGCATGGATTGTCTTCGTGATCATGCCGATCCTCTTCGCGCTCATGCTGGGTGTGAACCGCTACTACCGCGATGTCGACAAAGAGATCGAGGCGGATGCCACCACCCGCTTCGGCGCTCAAGGCGACCACGCGGTCGTGCTGGTCGGCAAGCTCAACAAGCCGGTGCTCAAGGCCCTCGACTACGCGATTGCCGCGCGTCACGAAACGATCGAAGCGATCCACGTCTCGATCGATGACGCCGCTACCGAGCAACTTGAGCGGCAGTGGGTCGAACACAACATCAAGATCCCGCTGCGCGTGCTCGATTCGCCATACCGCGACATCAGCGTGCCGCTGATCAAGTACATCAAGGCCTGCCGCGTCAACAACGGCTCAGAGGTCGTCACGGTCTACACACCGCAGTTCATCGTCGGCCACTGGTGGGAGAACCTGCTCCACAACCACAAGGCGCGACGCATCCGTCACAAGCTCATGCTCGTGCACGGCGTGATGCTTGCTCTGGTGCCCTGGCTGCTCGACTCGTCAGACCTGATCTACGGGCGCCGCTCACGGCCGCTGCCCGGTCAAGACCGCCGGGGCGAGCCGAGGCGCCCCGTTCAACGACGCGCGATGCCGCCCGCCGACCTGAAGGCGGCCCGCGAAGCCGCCCGTGCGGCCCGCAACGGCGACCCGATGCGCACGCCCACGAGGAGCGCTGCCGACAAAGAGGCGGCCAGGAAGGCCGCTGAGGGCAAGACGAGGGCCGCCCAGACACCCAAGACGGACAAGGTCGGAGCCGCGACCTCCTCCAAGAACACCCCGAAACCAACCGACAAGGCATGACGCTCGTCGCGGTTCTTCTCGGCGGCATGCTGGGAACCGGTCTGCGGCTGGCGATCGACGCTGTGCTCCTGCCGACGAGCCCCTTTCCGTGGGCGACACTCTTGGTCAACGTGCTCGGCTCGTTCGTGCTCGGTTTTCTGGTGGCCCGGGTCTGGCCGGCGGCTCCCCGCTGGCTTCGCGCCGGACTCGGAACCGGCATGCTGGGCTCGTTCACCACGTTCTCGGCGGTCATCGTCGCGTTGCTAAGCCTCACCGGGGCTGGGCTCACCCTGCTCGCTGTCGTCTACCTGGTCGTCTCACTGCTCCTCGGGTTCGCTGCTGCGCTGCTGGGCGTGAGGATGGGTGTCCGCGCTCCGGCGGATCCGCCGATCGGCACCGACGAATGAGCGCGATCGTGGTGGTCGCTGCGGTGCTCGCTGGCGCAGTGGGGGCGCTGCTGCGCTACGGAACCACCCTGCTGTTCGCCCGGCTGCACGACGAGCTGCCCTGGGCGGTGCTCGCGGTCAATACGGTCGGCTCTCTCATCGGGGGGATCGTGCTGGGACTGGTCACCACCGGAGCGGCAGGAGCAGCGGGGGCGGACATTCAACTCATCGTGGTGGGCGGTCTCGCCGGCGGCCTGACCACCTTCAGCACCTTCAGCGTCGAGACGATGCAACTCGCACTGGCCGGACGGTGGCGCATCGTCGTGGCGACGGTGGGCGCCAACCTGGCGCTCGGCGTCGGAGCGGCCGTGCTGGGATTCGCCGTCGTGGGCGGATTCAGCTAGCCGTTCCCTACCGCCCTGGCCAGTGCCAGGCCGGCTCGTCGAGCGCACCCTGTCCGGTCAAGACCGTCTCGCCGCCCCGCTTCGACAGCTCGTGCACGAGAGCCCCGCGGGCCGTAAGCGCCGACACCAGGGGCGCCGAGTGCGACACGACGATCAGCTGCGAGCGCTCGGCAGCACTCACGATCAGCTCCCCGAGCGGTTCGAGCAACGACGGATGCAGGCTGGTCTCCGGTTCGTTCAGCACCAGCAGCTCGGCCGGGCGCTCGCTGAGCAGGGCCGCCACCCAGAGCAGGTAGCGGAGCGTGCCATCCGACAGCTCCGCCGTCTCGAGCGGACGCAGCAACCCTGGTTGGCGCAGCAGAAGCGCGAACAGGCCCCCGCGGTCGGCGATCTCGACCCGGCTGCCCGGTAGCGCCCGATCGATGGCCGCGTGCAAGGCTGCGCCAGAACCCTGCTCGAGAATGGTCTGCAACGCTGCTGCCAGATCAGAGCCATCGGCGGCGAGCACGGGCGTGCGCGTGCCCACCATGCTGCCTCGGGCCGGCGCTGCCTCGTCGGTGCGCACGTGGTCGTAGAAGCGCCAGGTGCGCAGTTCATCGCGCAAGGCAAGCAACTCGGGAGCGAGAGCTGGATCCCCGACTTCCGACAGCATGCTCGCCCACGACGGCAGTTGCCGTTCGAACACTCGCCAGTCGGCACCGCCACCCGAGATCTCTCGCAGCCGCACCCTGCCGCCGTGCCGCTCGCTGAGCAGGGTGCCCGGCCGCAGCACCGGACCGCTCCACACCGCCTCGACCTTGATCTCGGGATCGCGCACGAACGCCGTCGCGCCCGGATCGACCTTCGGCAGTCCGAAGTCGATCGCGTAGCCGAACCCGTCTCCGGCGAAGCCCAGCCGCAACGCGACCGGACCCTTGCGCACCGTGCCCTGAGTTGGCATCCCGGCCTTCGCCACCGTCTCGGGGCCAGCCCATAACGTCGACGACAGACCGCCCTCCCGTGCCAGTGCAGCGACCGCACCGTCGCGCCCCGAGGCCGCGAGCAAGCGAAGAGCCCGGTAGAGACTCGACTTGCCGCTCCCGTTGGCTCCGGTCACGACCGTCACCGAATCGAGCGGAACCACCAGTCGGCGCAACGAGCGATAGCCCTCGACGGCAAGAGTGCGCAGCATCCGAGCCGTCAGCTACTGCCGGTCGAGCGCGCTGAGTGCGGCGACCACCTGGCGCGCGATGGTGCGGCCTGCCCTGTTCGCTCCGACCGTGGATGCGGTGGGCCCGTAGCCCGCAAAGAACACCCGCGCGTTGCGCCAGGCCGCGCCGCCCCCGACTCCGATGCCTCCCTCTTTTTCGCGCAGCTTCAGGGGCGCAAGATGGCGAAGTTCCGGACGGAATCCGGTTGACCAGATGATCGTGTCGACGTGTTGGAACCGGCCGTCCGGCCAGCGGACGCCGTCGCGCTCGATCGACGAGAACATCGGTTGCGCGGTCAGGAGGCCGCGATCGATGGCGGCCTGGATCCGGCGCGAGCGGGGCACGCCGGTCGTCG
>JBDUBG010000183.1:0-2795 GCA_040004215.1 Pseudolysinimonas sp.
CCGAATCCCATGATCTTGCGCTTCTCGGCGAGCGCCTGGTCGAGCCAGGCCTCTGCCTTGTCTGCCGAGCCGATCTCGTCGAAGACGTGCATGACGGCCTCGTTCGCGCCGCCGTGCAGCGGACCCTTCAGCGCACCGATTGCGGCAACCACCGCGGAGTGCAGGTCGCTGAGCGTACTCGTGACGACGCGCGCGGTGAAGGTGGAGGCGTTGAAGGAGTGCTCGGCATAGAGCACCATCGAGATGCGGAAGATGTCGGCGGCGACCTCGCTCGGCTCTTCGCCGAAGGTCATCCACAAGAAGTTGCGCGAGTAATCGAGGTCGTCGCGTGGCTCGATCACGTCTTGTCCGCGGCGGCGGCGCTGGTCGTAGGCGACCATGGCTGGCACCGCGGCGAACAGCCGCACCGCCTTGGCGAGGTTCGATTCGGGGCTGGAGTCTTCAGCCTGCGGGTCGTTGGCGCCGAGCACGCTGACCGCGGTGCGCACGACATCCATCGGATGCGCGGTCAACGCCGTCAGGTCGATTGCCGCCTTGACGTTGGCCGAGAGCGCGCGGCCGGCCCGCTCGGTCGCGGTGAACTGCGCCAGTTCAGCAGCAGACGGCAGCTCGCCGTGCCACAGCAACCACGCGACCTGTTCAAAGCTGCACTTCGCGGCGAGCTCTTGCACCGGGTACCCGCGATAGAGCAGCGAGTTCGTCTCGGGGTTGACCTTCGAGATCGCCGTCACATCGACGACGACGCCGGCCAGGCCCTTTTTGATGTCACCGTTGTCGGTCATGCTGCTCCTCTGTGAGGCACCCGTCGGATCGACGGAATGCGGATGGTCGCTTCGCTAGTCTGCACGTCATGGCGCTGCAGTTGAACTTTCCGGTGGGAACCGCCGAGGTGCACGAGGTGGTTTTTACTTTTGACAAGTTCTGGGGATTCCTGACCATCACCGTCGACGGAGTCCCCGTCGTCGACACCCTGCAGTTGTTCTCTGCGCGGCTGGTGTCGTCGTGGACGTTTTGGGTGGGCACTTCTGAGGCTCATCAGGTGCGAATCGACAAGCACCGAAAACTCGTGTTCGCCGGCTTTCGCCCGCAACCCGTCGTCGCCTTCGTTGACGGAATCCCGGTGGCTCAGGGCGTGGCCTGAGCGTTGCGACCCCTGCTGACGTTCCGCGATCATCCGCGGTTGTTGCGCAGGTCGAAGGTGAAGATGCCCTCGTCGAAGTCGGAATATCCTGCGTAGTCGATCAGTTCGTACAGCCGCGCTCTGGTCTGCATCTCGGGCACCTTCGAGGTCAGTGAACCTTCGGCGATGATCGTGTCGAGTCCGCGTTCGGCGGCCCCCATGGCGAGCCGCAGCAGCGAGACCGGGAAGATCACGATGTTCACGCCGACGTTGGCAAGCTGCTGCGTGGTGAACAGCTCGCTCTTGCCGAACTCGGTCATGTTGGCCAGGATCGGCACGTCGACCGCGGCGCGGATCGCGGCGAACTCTTCGAGGGATGCCATGGCTTCGGGGAAGATCGCGTCTGCCCCCGCGTCGACCAACTTCTTGGCGCGGTCGACCGCGGCGGCCAGCCCGCTCGCCGAATCGGACATGGCCCCACGGATGTCGGTGCGCGCCATGATCAGAAAGTTCGGGTCCCGGCGCCCCGCAACCGCAGCACGGATCCGCTTGAGCGCCGTGTTCTCGTCGACGACCTCCTTGCCGTCGAGGTGCCCGCAGCGCTTGGGATTGACCTGGTCTTCGATGTGCATGCCAGCCAACCCGGCATCTTCGATGATCTGCACGGTACGCGCCACGTTCATCGGCTCGCCGAATCCGGTGTCGGCGTCGACCAGGGCGGGAAGGTCGGTCACCCGGGCGATCTGCCCGGCGCGCTGGGACACCTCGGTCAGGGTGGTGAGTCCGATATCGGGGAGTCCGAGATCCGCCGAGAGAACGGCTCCCGAGATGTACACGCCCTCGAAGCCCTTGTCTTCGATCAGCTGCGCGCTCAGCGGGTTGAACGCCCCCGGCATCCTGAGCAGCTTGCCCGTCGCGAGCGCTGCCCGAAAGTTCGCGCGCTTCTCATGTGCGGCAATCCCGGTCTCAAGCACGACGGCCCCCCTGCGAAATCAAGGAGATGGTGGCGTCTCGTGGCGATTTTCTGGTGCAGAGTGGGATATCCATCTGTCATCTCCTTGATTTGGTCGCGGATTTGGTCGCGACAATCGGGCTACGTGGATGCCGCCTGCTAGAACAGGCCGGCCGGCGGCGTCGGGAGCCCGGCCGCGAAGACCGTGAGGCCACCGAGTTCGGCTGCACTGAGCTCGGGCAGCCGCTGAGCCAGCGCGAGGAAGCGCTCGGTCTCGGCATCCGGCAGAACACCGGCGGCAAGAGAGCGGAACTTGCCGACGTAGTTCTCACGAGCGAACGGCCGGGCTCCGAGCGGGTGCGCGTCGGCAACCGCAATCTCGTCGGTGATCGTTTCGCCATTCGCGAGGGTGATCTCGACCCGACCGCCGAAGGCCTTCTCGGCCGGGTCGTTCGAGTGGTAGCGGCGCGTCCACTCCGGGTCCTCGACGGTGGTGATCTTGTGCCAGAGCGCCACCGTGTCTGGGCGACCAGCTCGCGCTGGCGCGTACGAGTCGACGTGGTTCCACACCCCATCTTGCAGCGCGACCGCGAAGATGTACGGCACCGAGTGGTCGAGCGTCTCGCGGCTGGCTTTCGGGTCGTACTTCTGCGGGTCGCCTGCGCCGGATCCGATGACGAAGTGGGTGTGGTGGCTGGTGGCCAGCACGATCTTGTCGATGTT
>JBDUBG010000382.1:0-2788 GCA_040004215.1 Pseudolysinimonas sp.
AGCTCCCGTAGCCCAATCGGCAGAGGCAGGCGACTTAAAATCGCTTCAGTCTGGGTTCGAGTCCCAGCGGGAGCACCGGTCTCAGTCGTGCAGTGATGCGGTGCCCGAGCGAAATCGCTGGCTTTTCGATCAACCGCCAGCTGACGGCGGCGATCGCGGCTGCCACGACCGTCGCGATCCCCATGATGACGAGCGGCTCCCGCGTGCCGGTAATCCATACGACGAGCTGCTGTATCGGGAACCCGAAGAGGTAGATCGCGTACGACAGATCCCATCCACGGAATCGCCCGAGGGGTACCGCCGGTACACGAAGCGCGATCGTCATCACGATGTACGGAACAAGAAGTGGCGTGATCGTCGTCGCGAGTGGGGTGATGCTCGCAATACCCAGTAGCACCGCAGCGATCGCGGCGAAGGCGATCCGCAAGGGGATCCGATCTCGAACCAGGTAGATCACGGCACCGGTGAAGAAGGCTGCGGCCAGCGCGCACGACTGGGTCACGAGTTCGCTACCCGGGAGTGCCGCAAGCGGAGTTCCGGCCAACAGCCATTGACTGCCGAGAAGCGCGGATCCGAACGCTCCCGTCGCACACAGAGCAACCGCGAGCCGTGGGGACAGCGCTCGCGCGAGCAGCATCACGACCAGGAGTACCGCGTAGCACGAGATCTCGACGGGGAGAGTCCAGAGCGACGGGTTGACACCGTGCCACGGGTTGCCGGCGAAGATCCCGGGCGGGTCAAAGTCTCCTGGTACGAACAGCAGGCTCTTCGCGAGTGGGTAGATCCAGGTGTTCGGGCTCGTGAAGTATTCGGAGCGGGGAACGTTGGTTGTGATCGCTCCGATCACGAACGCGGTCACCACATTTGCCAGGATGAGCGCCGGCAGAATCCGGAATGCCCGCTTGACAAGGTAGCTCAGCACTAGCGGCTCGCGCACCCAGCTCGAGCAGATCAGGTAGCCGCTGATCGAGAAAAACACGAGCACGCCGGTGTGTCCCCATGAGCCGCCGGAAGGATCTAGAAAGGATGCGGGTTCAGGTGCACCTGCGCTTGCGAACGAGTGAGAAAACAGAACACTGAGCGCTGCCAACAGTCGCAACAAATCGAAGTTGTTGCGTCGACGGGATGCGGGCTGGGTGACTGGCTCACTCGTCACCAGTGATCCACTACCTTGCCCGATCTGACATTGGGCAAGCCTAAGCCAAGCTCATTGCGCGCCACGAACTACCCGCGCTTGCAACGGGGGCGCTCGTCTGGGACGCACTGGCTAGCCCGAGGGGCGACGTAGTAAATCGAGTGCGGGGGAGGGTGAGCCACGAAGAATCCCTCGAGTTCTGGACGAACGTGCTGGATTTCGTTCCCGATCCTGGCAACCCCAATGAACCGGGAGACGAAGTCTCTGTCCTAATCCACCCCACGGCCCCGATCGAATTTCTCATGCAGCCCGCCCACGGCGCGTTCGAACCTCGGGCTCGCCTCGACCTCATTCCGATCGACCGGACGCGCGACGAGGAGGTCGAGCGTCGTTTGGGCCCCGGTTCGCATGTCGTCTCTGACTGCCGGAAACCAGTCGGATCTGGCTGGTGACGATGGCCGACCCCAACGGGTACTCGTTCTGCGTGGACTGCAGCGAAACCGAGAAATAAACGAGTAAGCGCCTCTTAGAGCTGCGGGTTAAACCCCGGCAAGACCTTCGTGACGGTCGGCTCGGTGGCCTCCTCCGTCTTGTCAAACACCTCCGGATCGTCTGCGTCACCCTCGAGGCCGTCTACGAGGCCGTTGGTCTGGTCGAAGGGATGCGAAACATCCTCGGCCGGTTTGTCTGCGGCGTCGTCGGGGTTGGCGTTCTGGCGGGTTTCATGTTCGGTCATGCAAACACCATGCGCGTCGGACGGTCGCCACGCAAGGGGGGTGGCAGATCGACCTAGCCGTGGCATGCTCAGTCCGTGCCTCCCGCTGCGAAATCCCGCACCTCCGAATCCCGCGCCCGATTGCTGGTGATGGTGGGGGCGGGTGTCATTGCGGCTATCGCCTCCGGCTTGACGGTCGGCTGGGAGTACGCCGGGACGATCGGCTGGGGAATCGCCTGCATCGTCTACATCTCGTGGGTCTGGTCAATCATCATCCGTTCGGACGGCCCGGCCACCCAGAAGCGCGCGAACCGCGAAGACCCGACAAGCGCTGCGTCCGAATTGCTGACCCTGATCGGCAGTCTGGCGAGCATCGGCGCCGTGGTCATTCTGATCGTGGCTGCCAAACAATCACATGGAATCGCTGCCGCGCTCGTGCCAGTTCTCGCGTTGCTCAGCGTTGGGCTGTCGTGGTTCCTCATTCACACCCTCTTCACGCTCCGTTACGCACGCCTGTACTTCGACGGCACGCCCGGCGGCGTCGATTTCAACCAGACCGCCACGCCTCGTTTCATCGATTTCGCCTACCTGGCATTCACGCTCGGGATGACGTACCAGGTCTCAGATACCAACCTGCAGACCTTCCAGATCAGGTCACTGGCGCTGCGCCAAGCCTTGCTGTCATATTTATTCGGCGCGCTGATCCTGGCGGCGACCGTGAACTTAGTGGCGGGTCTCGCCGGCTGAAGTTTTCTCTGCTGCTTGCAACTGGGGCAATCGTCTGGGACGCTTGACCCACTTCACCGTCGAGCTTTCCCATCGGCGCGAGCAGAGAGGGTCGCCGATGTCCCGCATTCCCGCCGCCGAGCGCCGCGCCGCACTGGCGCAGGCCGCGCTCGCGGTGATCGCACGCGACGGGCTGGCGGCGGCGACGACCC
>JBDUBG010000015.1:0-9260 GCA_040004215.1 Pseudolysinimonas sp.
TGGATCGCGTAGTTCGCCACGCGCAACTGAAGAGCCGGGCCATCGAGCCGGGTCGCAGCAAGCTTCGGGTCTGCCTTGGTATCCGCATCACCCACCGTCTGGATGATGGTGGCCACGATGTGCTTCAACTGCGGCTCGGTGACTGCCGCCTGCTGCAATCCCGCGGCTCCCGGCAGCGTCGACGTCGGGGTCGGAGTGGGTGAGCTGCCGCTGCCGGTCACGGAACCGATCAGCGAGCACCCCGACAACATCAGGGTGCCAGCGAGGATGACCCCGGTCGCGGCGAGGTTGCGCCGTCGGCCGCGACGTGTGGGGCTTTCGATCGCTCGCTGAGTGCCCGATCGCCCGCGCTTGAGCTGCGGCGGCGGAGGGTTGCGCGGTTGCTTGCGGCGCGGCCCGCTGCGACGTCGCGCGTGCACGAGCGCCCAGAGGAAGGCGATGAGACCCAACAGCAGCGCGGCGATGCCTCCGATGATCAATGGACCAGACCACGGCGCCGAGTTGTCGAGGGGCCAGGTGATCGAGACGCGACTGGGAGCCGGCTGCTTGCCGTCGGACATGATGATCACCGAGGCGGTGTTGGGCACGTTGATCGTCCTGATCAGTTGCGTCTTGCCGCTGTACTCATCGACCCAGAGGTCGGATCCCACCGGCGACGGTGCCGTCGACTCCGTGCCGGTGACGAGCTTTGTGGTGAGCTTCTGCGTCTTGACGTTGAAACCGATCCTGTTGTAGCTGGTCTTGCCCACCCAGGCTCGCACGTCATCAGAACGGCCATCTGCGATGAAGACCGTCGAACCGCCCGACACCGTCAAGCCCTGGCTGCCTTCGTACGCACGCAGCGTCGCACCATCGATCAGGGTAATGGGCGCACTCGAGCTGGAGATCACGCTGGTGGTGAACGATGTGGGGCCGGCCAGGATGGTGCGCTGCGCGATGCCGTAGCCGATCGACAGGAAGGCCAACAGAAACAGCACGATCGCAATCACGAATCGCAAAAGGGTGAACTCCTCTTCTGGTGCTGCGCGCTGGGTGACCGACGGTCGAACCCCGCGGTCTGGGACGCCAGAGCAGCAGACAAAGACACACCAGGCTACCCGATTGGCTCAGCGCGACTGCGGTCAACTGCTGAGAGAAAGCTGGGAGTGGGCTGAGTTCGAGCGTGGACTTCGGGGTGGCCAGACAACCCGCTGCGGCTACACTCGGAGGGTTCCCCTCGCCCGTCTCCGGGCCGAATGACGACCAGAATCCAGCCAAGGAGCGACAAACTGTGGCGGCAGACGACACGAGCTTCGGCACCGAACTTCGCGGATATCGCAAGGAGGATGTCGACCAGGCCGTCAACGCACTCCGCCGCGATCTGATCAAGGCGAACGCCGACAAGGCCGATCAGGCCAAAGAGCTCAAGCGACTTCAGGCAGTAGCAGAAGACCTCCAGGCCGAGCTCGACGAGGTGGGCAGCCCCACCTATTCCGGACTCGGCACACGGCTGGAGAACACCCTCCGTGTCGCAGAAGAGCAGTCAACTCGGCTGATCAGCCAGGCTGACATCGACGCCGAGAAGCTGCGCGCCAGCGTCGCAGCCGAAGTGCAGAAACATCGCCAAGATGCAGCTGAGCACGCAGACAAGTTGGTCGGCGACGCGCAGTCGCAGGTGGACCAGATCACCTCGGGTGCCCGTGACGAAGCCGAATCGGTCGTGTCACGTGCCCAGGCCGAGGCCGAGACGGTGACGAACGATGCGCTGCGGGAGGCCGCCGCCATCCGCGGGTCCGTTGCCACCGAGATCGCGGATGTACGTGCCGGTGGCAAGCGCGAGATTGCTGCCCAGCGCGCGGAAGCCGAGCGAGAGATCGCTGAGCTCAAAATCGTCGCCCAGCGTGAGGTCGCTGAAGCGCGCGAAGCGGCGGCCGAACTCGCGCGCGACACCGAGCGCGCACGGGCAGACTTCGAAGCCGAGAACGCTCGCCAACGTGCCGAACTGGAGCACGATCTCGAGGAAGGCCGCACCAACCTTGCCCGAGAAGCTGCCGATGCACGAACTCAGCTCGAGAACGACACCGTCGCAGCCAACGCGGCGCTCGACGCCGACACCGATCAGGCTCGCGCAGAACTTGACTCCCGCACCAAGAAGGCCGCAGCCGAGCATGCAGCAAAAGTGTCGAAGTGGAAATCTGAGCGTGAGGCGACAACCGCCACCGCGAAGGCCGAACTCGCTGCAGAGATAGCGCAGCAGCGCGCCGCGCTCGACGCCGAAGTCACCACCAAGCGCACCGAAGTTGACCAAGACGTCGCAGCAAAACGAGCCAGCATCGACGCCGAGGTTGTGTCTAAAAAGACCGCACTCGAGGCCGAACTGAACCACGCACGCAACGAACTCGACGCCGAACTCACGGGCGCCCGCGCCTCGTGGGATGCCGAGCAGACCGGCGCCCGCGACTCGCTTGCCGCTGAACTGGCGGGGCAGCGCGCGGTACACGACAAAGAAATCGCGCAGGGGAAAGCCGCGCACGATTCCGAGCTCGACAAGGAACGTGCCGACCACGATCGTGACCTCGCACGCCAACGCGAAGAAGTCGCACACGAATCCGAAAACCACCGGGCCCGGATCGCGCACGAGAGTGATGCACAGTCGACCACGCTGGCCGCCGCGGCGGCCCAGGCCCGCGGAGACCTTGAGGTCGAGCTCACTGCACGACGCGACGAAGCCGAAAAGGAGTACGTGGCGAAGCAGAAAGAGGCTGCGTCCTCCACTCAAAAGTACCTCGATGAGGCCAACGCGCAACTGACGGAAGCCACCGCCCGCGCCGCCGAGAAACGTGAAGGGGCCGACAAGCTCGAGACCTCGTCAAAGGCCGCGGCGAAAGCCGTCACCGACGACGCGAAGGCTCACGCTAAAGAGGTGCTCGGCAATGCCGAGAGTCGCGCGAAGGCGATCGTCAAGGACGCCGAGAAGAAGTCGGCAGCCCTGTTGAAGGATGCCGAGAAGCGTCTTGAGCAAATTCGTGTCGAGCGCGAATCCGTCGCTGGCTACATCGCGAACCTGCGGGGGGTGCTGGATTCCGCCGAGCGAGCCGGCGCCGACCCGGGCTTCCCGACCGTGGCTCCCGAGCCGGTCACGGCAGCCACCCCGGTGGTCGACGACGACGCAATCGACGAGCAGACCCGCGAACGCGAACACGCCAACTGACCCAAGGCGCGAGGTCTGGGGGCTCCGCTAGCCTCTGATCACCCCCGACGAAAGGCTTCAGCCGGTGAAGATCCAGAACGCGTTCCGCCTCGGCCTGTTCGGCGGGCTCGGAGTGCTGGTCGCGGTGCTGATCGGCGCGGGCGTGAGCACACTCGCGACGATTCTCACCTACGTCGGCGCCGCGCTGTTCTTGGCACTCGGCATCGATCCTGCGGTCTCGTTCTTGCAACGCCACCGCTTTCCGCGGTGGGCGGCGATCCTGACGGTGCTCGTGGGGATCCTCGGCGTGTTCGCCGGACTCGTGCTCGCCGTCATCCCCGTCATCATCGATCAGGTCAACAACCTGATCGCCAGCATCCCGGACATCGTGAAGACGATCAAGGGCGGCGTCGTGAAGACCTGGTGGGATCACACCATCACGTTCATCCCCTTCGACACCGCGGTCACGAACGTGCAGGACTATTTCACCAAGAACTTCGGCAGCATCACGGGCGGGGTGTTCGCCACCGTGGTGAACATCGGCTCCGGAGTGTTCGGTGTCGTCATCGTGCTGATCCTGACCCTCTACTTCGTCGCATCGCTGTCGAGCATCAAGCGCGGGCTCTACCAGCTGGTCCCCGCCACCAAGCGTGAGAAGTTCATCGACATCGCCGAGCAGATCAGCAAGTCGGTCGGGCGCTACGTACTCGGACAGGGTGCGCTCGGTCTCACCAACGGCATCCTGAGCTTCATCTTCTTCACCATCTTGTTGCTCTGCGGCGTGAACGTGAAGTACTACGCCCTATTGGCCTTCATCGCGTTCCTGTTCTCGCTCGTACCATTGGTCGGCACGATCACCGGGTCGACCATCATCTGCCTGCTCGTTCTGCTGTTCAACGGCTGGCCGACCGTGATCTTCCCGATCATCTACTACTTGATCTACATGCAGGTCGAGGCCTATCTGATCAGCCCGAACATCATGAATCGCGCCGTCAAAGTACCCGGGGTGATCGTCGTGATCGCGATCCTGGCCGGCGGCACGCTGCTCGGCGTACTCGGTGCGCTGGTCGCTATCCCGGTGGCTGCAGCGGTGCTGCTCATCATCAAGCAGGTCGTAGTACCCCGACAGAACGAGCTCTAGCGCCGCGGCGCGAGCTGCGCGCTGCCGCGCACACTCCGCAAGCTGCGTGGTGTCTCGCGGCAATCCCGAGGCACGCAACTTGCCACGCAGATTGCAAAGCGCGCGGCTACCCGTGAGGCAACCGGCACACGAGTGCGGTCACGCAGCTAACGCAGGACGGGCAAGCCCTCTTGCTCCCACTGAACGATGCCGCCCTCGACGTTGACGACGTCATAGCCCTGCTGTTCGAGCGCCGCAGCCACCCGCGCGCTGCGCGCTCCCGAGCGGCAGACGAGGTACAACGTGCCCTCCGGCAATTCGTCAAGGTGCTCACCGAACGAGCTCATCGGGATATTGATGGCAGCGGGCATGCTCGCCGAAGCGACTTCATCAGGCTCGCGGACGTCAATCAGCACGGCGCCGGCGCCAAGAGCGGTGAACTCGGTGGGGGTGACAACCTTCATGAGGCAGATCCGTTCCATTCGGTGGGTAGCGGCAGTGCAGCCGGATTGACGCGCTCGACGATCTCGCTCAGCACGCGGCGGGTCTGCTTCTCGCCCACCCACAGATGTTTGCCCCCCTCAACGGCGACGAGGTCGACCTGAGGGACACTGGCAAACTTCTCGCGAGCTTCAGCCGGGCGCAGGTAGTCGTCAAACTCGGGGATGATCGCCACCAAGGGGGTGCCACGGTCCGCCCAGGCGGCGAGATCGGCCTGCGTCGCGCGGTGCAGGGGCGGTGAGAGCAGAATTGCACCCGCAATCGGATGTTCGAGCCCCCATTTGAGCACGACCTCGGTTCCGAACGACCAGCCAACCAGCCACGGGCTGGGCAGCGAGAGCTGCTCAACGAACTCCATCGCCGCGGTCAGGTCGTGGCGCTCGTCGACGCCGTGGCCAAATTCGCCCTCCGACGTGCCGCGCGGCGACGTGACACCACGAAAGTTGAAACGAAGCACCGCGAGGTCGGCCAGAGCCGGCAGACGTGCCGCCGCCTTGCGCAGAATGTGCGAGTCCATGAAGCCGCCGTGGGTCGGCAGCGGATGCAGGCACACGAGGGTAGCAACGGGAGCCTTCGCGATGGGGAGAGCCAGTTCGCCCACCAGGTTCAGCCCATCCGCGGTGTGCAACTCGATGTTCTGACGGCGAGCTGGCAGTTCGACGCCGCCGGTGATCTCGATCACGCGTAAATCTTCCAGCAGTGTGTGTGCCAGTGCCGTCTGGCAGCCAAATCGTCTGCCTCGCCCATGAGGCCGTCGGCTCTCCAGGTGACGAGATGGGCGGTTCCGGGCGCGATCTCGAGACGGCAGCCCGGGCACAGGTAACTCTTGACGGCAGAACTCGCTGCCTGCGGTTGCACGTTCCACACTCCGTCACGCTTGGGCTCAGTGCGGCGTCGACCCATGAGCGCGCGTTCCAGGTCGAGCGGCTCCGGCTCGTGCTCGTGCCCGCGCGTGGAACGCGGATGATTCGAGCGAGGCATAGGGCAAGTCTAAACAGCCGCAGCGTTCGCGATTAGAGTTCCAGAGTGGCACCCACAACAGTGCCCATCATTCGTGCGCCCACAAGGCGCGGTATCAAGGAGAAGACAATGACGTCACCCGACCCCGTCTCAACGGTTCCCTTCACGCACGAACGCGTGCTCGTGACAACCGGAACCCGATCCGGCTTGACCATCATCGTCGCCGTGCATTCCACGAAGCTTGGCCAGGCTCTGGGCGGTGCTCGCCTCTGGCAATACGCGAACTGGACTGACGCCCTCGCCGATGCCCTGCGGCTCTCTGCCGCCATGACGCTCAAGAACTCTGCGGCCGGGCTCGCCCGCGGAGGCGGCAAGTCGGTGATTCACCTGCCGATCGGCACCGTGCTCACTGAGGCGCAGAAGCGCGACGCGATGCTCGACCTCGGCGATGCGATTGAGAGCCTCGGCGGTGCGTACATGACCGCAGAGGATGTGGGCACCAGCGCCGAGCTCATGGCAATCGTCGCGGAGCGCACCGCCCACGTCTGCGGCCTGCCTCCCGAGCAAGGTGGCGTCGGCGAACCAGCCGATGCCACGGCCGCCGGGGTGCACGCGAGCATCCTCGCCACTCTCGACGCCCTGTACGGCAGCCACGAGGTCGCGGGCAGGCACATCGTGATCTCCGGGCTGGGACAGGTCGGCGGTCGGCTCGCCCGGGCGCTCAGCGCCGACGGGGCACGCCTCAGCCTTGCCGACGTGAACCACGACAAGAAGACCCTGGTGACCGAGCTGGGCGCCACCTGGGTTGAGGTCGAGGACGCGCATCGTCTCGAGGCCGATCTCTTCGTACCCTGCGGTCTGGGAGGGGTGCTCACACCCGGGGTGATCGCCGAACTCGGCGCGCACGGAGTGGTCGGCGCTGCCAACAACCAGCTCGCACGGCAGGACGGGGCTGAGGCACTCGCTGCCCGCGGCATCCTGTGGGCTCCTGACTTTGTGGTCAACGCTGGCGGAGTGATCTATCTGTCGATGGCATCGGAACCGAATGCCGACGCCGCGGCCATCGACGCCCGCGTCGCCGCAATCGGCGACACCATCACGACGATCTTCCGTGAGGCCGAGCAGAACGGCACCACGACACTGAAGGCAGCCGAAGCCCTGTCAGCTGCCCGATTGGCCGCTTGAGTTCAGGCGACTCAGTACCAGCCCGTGGCCTGACTGTGATTCCAGGCTCCACACGGCGTGCCGTAGCGCCCGGCGATGTAACCAAGTCCCCAGGTGATCTGGGTGGCGGGATTGGTCGCCCAATCGGCGCCGGCGCTCGCCATTTTCTCGCCCGGCAGCGCCTGCGGGATGCCGTACGCACCTGAGCCTGTGTTGTGGGAATAGACGTTCCAGTGCGATTCGCGGTTCCACAGGGCGACCAAGCAGTCGAACTGGCTACTGTCCCAGCCGCGGGCAGTGAGCATCTCAAGTGCGATCGCCTGCGCTGTGCCCGGATCCGGGATGCCAGCGGCCGGCGCACGCCTGACCGGCTTGGGGGTGACGAGCTTCGTGACCTTGAAGCCGTCGCGAGTCACCGCGTCGACCGTATCGATCCCGGCTGCATAGCTTTGAGTCTTGAGGTGGGCGGCTGGTGCGAGCACCTCTGCCTGGCTGGATGCGTGGGGAGAAGCCAGGCTCACCCCCACCAAAACGGTGCAGGCGAACGCCGCGAACACTGACAGTGAACCGCGCATGCGGACATGCCGCTCCACCTGGGCCACCTCGCCCACAGGTCGAAAGTGCGCCCCCCGACGCTGATAACCACTCACAGTGGCACCAGTGTACGCGGTAGGCCCGTCAGCGCACCGCGAGCATCACGCGGCTCACGGCATCGAGCAACACGTCGACCTGCGCTTCTTGGTAGCCTCCGCGCTGCGAGTGGAAGGCGGAGGTGCGCACCTCTTCGATGCTGAGTGCCTTGCCGCTTTGGAAGTACTGGGAGACCCTATCCGTGAGCACATCCACTTCGCGCACCGAGTAGCCATTCGTGAAGATCGATACCCGCCGAAAGCGCTTGCCGCGCTGACGCACGATGCGATCCAAGATGGTCTGGGCTCCGCTGCGGGCACCGGCGTACCAGGCCTGGTCGCCGGACTGCGCGAAGGCACGTTCGCGCTCGCGAATCGCGAACGCGTCTTCGAGACGCTCGAGCGCTGCATCCACGTGTTCGGGCGCGTATCCCCCCCTGCGCATCGTGAATCCGGTGTCACGAATGGAATCCGCGCTCACCACACTCGCACCACCAGCCGCCGCGGTGTAGGCACGGCGGGCGTCTTCGAGAAACTCTTCGACCTCGTCGACGTCGTAACCGAGGCGTGACTTGCGGGTATGCGGAAAGGTCGAACTCACGCGGGCAATGGTACCCGAGCCATGCTGGAGCTCAGCTCGCGGCGCCGACGATCACGAAAATCACGTAGGCGACCGCCGCGCTGGGCAGGATCGAGTCCAAGCGGTCGAGGAAGCCGCCGTGGCCCGGCAACCACGTCGAGATGTCTTTGATCCCGATGTCGCGCTTGATCAGCGACTCGGTGAGGTCGCCAGCTGTGCCGACCAGGGCGAGCAGCAAACCCATCACCAGACCAACCCACCAGGGCTGGTGCAGCATCAGCAGCGCGAACAGGATGCCAGCGACGATCGCGAACACGATCGACCCCGCAAAACCCTCCCAGGTCTTGCCGGGGCTGATATTGGGCGCCAGCTTGTGACGGCCAAACAGCAAGCCGGTCGCGTACGCACCGACATCGGTCGCGACAACGGTCACGATCGAGGCGAGCGTCCACCACTCGCCTCCATTCGACCCGGTGAGCACGAGGTAGAACCCAGCCATGAAGGTGACGTAGACCTGGATGAATGCCCCGGCCCCGAGATCCAGCCAGATCGCACGCGCGCCGGTGCGGTGGCTGCGCCGGAAGGCGAGTTCGATGAGCCGGTACAGCGAGACCACGATGACGGCACCGATCGTCGCCAGCCAGAGACCCTGCACGTGAAAGAAGAAGGCGAGCGGCACGACCGCCACCGCAACAACTGTTGACGCGACGCGTGGCACATCTCGACCGGCCTGGCGCAGCGCGCTGGCCAACTCGAAGACCGTAAAGCCGATCAGGAATGCTCCGAAGAAGATGAACAGCCATTTCAAGATGATCAGACTGACCAGAAACACCGCGCCAAGCGCCACCCCGATGCCGATCGCGGCGAGCAGGTTGCGGCCGGTGCGGGCGCGGATCTTCTCTTGTGTGGCGTCGAACTGAACGCGGGCCTCTTGCGCACGGGCTTCAAAGTCGGCACGGGTCGCCTGCGCGCGGGCTTCGATGTCGAGACGCGCCTCATGGGCGCGCGCTTCGAAGTCGGCTCGCGTCGGGGGGTGCTTCTTCGCGTGCGGCTCGGGCGGTGTTGACATCAGATCTCGAGCAGTTCGGCTTCTTTGCGCTTCAGCGAGTCATCGATGCCGTCAACGTGCGACTTCGT
>JBDUBG010000124.1:0-9236 GCA_040004215.1 Pseudolysinimonas sp.
GTGGACCATCGTGGACCGCACGGCCGAGACGATCCTGCGCCTCGCCACCGAGCGCAACATGACGGTGTTCAACGCGGCGCCCTTCGGCGGCGGCATCCTGGGCGGATCGACCTTCCGCGGAGACAGCTACGGCTACCAGCCGGCTTCTGCCGACTTTCTCTCCCACCTGGATCGCGTGCGGTCACTCTGCGCCGAGTGGGGAATCAGCGTCGCGGCTGCTGCCCTGGCGTTCTCGATGCGAGAGCCGCGCATCCACACCACGGTTGTCGGTATCTACTCTCGGCAGCGCCTGGACGAGCTGCCCGGGTTGGTCGCGACAGAGATTCCTGAGGGCTTCTGGGGCGCGCTGGAATCCCTCGGCGAACCGCCGGAGTCGCCCACCGACTGAGTCTGTCGCGTCAGTCGGTGAAGGCGACGCCTGCCAGCCTCGCCGACTCGTCGAACAGCCGTACGGCGTCGGCCGCGTTGCGCGCGGCTCGGGGCTCCCGCGCTCGGTGCGACCCGCCGGTCAGACCGAGAAAGCCGTCGGGTCCGTAGTAGTGGCCGGGCGCCGCATCCGGACTGGTCGCCGCATAGAGAGCAGGCAGGATCCCCGTCTCGATCAGTTGCGAGAACGGCGTACGGCGATACTCGCGCGGGGGGAGCGGTGTCTTGCCCCGCCGCGGACCGGAGCTCTGCAGATGGGTGCGCGTGAATCCCGGATGCGCCGCGTCACTCAGCAACCCCCACCCGTGCGCGTCGCTGCGCCGTTGCAACTCGCGCGCGAACGACAGCATCGCAAGTTTTGACAAACCGTATGAACGTGCTGGCGAATAGTGCTCGCTCTGCAGGTCGTTCCAGCGATAGCGGCCCAGGTGAGCCATGACGCTGCTTAACGAGGTGACCCTGGGCGCTGCCGCCGCCCGCAGCAGGGGCAACAAGCGCGCCGTCAGTGCGTAGTGCCCGAGGTAATTGCTCTCGAACTGCAGCTCGAAACCATCAAGGGTGGTTTCACGCTTCGGGGGCATCATGACTCCTGCATTGTTGAGCAGGATGTCGACCGGCCGGCCATCGGCCACGCGTCCAGCTGCGAACGCGGCGACACTCTCGAGCGACGCCAGGTCGATCCGCTCGAGCCGGAGGCGCGCCTCGGGTTGCGCCGCCAGCAGCTCGTTCCGGGCCGATTCGCCCTTCTCGAGGTTGCGCACCGCCATCACGACCTCGGCCCCCGCCGCCGCGAGCCGCCCGGTGAGGCCGAACCCGAGTCCGCTATTCGCGCCGGTGACGATCGCGAGCTTGCCGGTCAGATCGGGGACGTCGACATTTTCGCGGGCCATGAGTTCACGCTAACCCGGAACACCGGGGCCGGAGTGCCGCACAGTGCCGCAGCCTCTGGCTGTGCGATTGGGACTCCCCGCCACCGAGTGTCAGGCTGTGTCCATGGCAACCATGAGCACCTGGGCCGGCACCCACACCTTCACCGCTCCGCGGCTGCTCGAGGCGGAGTCGATCGACCAGGTGCAGCAATTGGTCGCGCAGGCGGCGGCCTCCGGTGAGCGCGTGCGCGCCCTCGGAACGCGGCACTCCTTCAACGGGATCGCCGACACTCGCGGCACCTTGGTGACGGTCACCGCGATCGATCCCGATCCGGTGCTCGATACGGAAGCAGGCACGGTCACGGTCGGGGCCGGCATCCGCTACGGCGAGCTCGCGGTCTGGCTCGAGAAGCGCGGCATGGCGCTGCACAACATGGGATCCCTGCCGCACATTTCGGTCGGCGGCGCCATCGCCACGGCGACCCACGGCTCTGGCAACAGCCTGGGCGTGCTGTCGACTGCCGTGCGCGCACTGGACTACGTCGCAGCAGACGGCTCGCTCGTCTCGGTGCGGCAGGGTGACCCCGACTTCGACGGCCTGGTCGTCGGGCTCGGCGCCTTCGGCGTCATCGTCCGCATCACCCTCGGGGTCGAGCCAAGCTTTCGGGTGCGGCAAGATGCCTTCCACGGGCTGCCCTGGAGCACCGTGCTCGACGGTCTCGAGGGCGTCACGGGCGCGGCGTACAGTGTCAGCCTGTTCACCGATTGGCTCGGTGACAGCCTCCATCTCGCCGTGCTCAAGACGCGGTTGACCGCACACGACGACGGAGCGCCGGTGGTCGGCGACGAGTTCATGGGGGCGACCCGACAATCCGGCCTGAGCATCTTCGGCCGACCAGACGACGACAACACGACCGAAGCTGGCGGGGCGCCGGGCCCGTGGAACGAGCGCCTGCCGCACTTCCGCTTTGACGGAACACCGAGCGTTGGCGACGAGATTCAGACCGAGTACTTCGTCGACCGCTCAGACGGACCTGACGCTCTGCGGGCGGTGCGCGCCCTCGGCGAACGGATCGCGCCGCTCCTGCACGTGACCGAGCTGCGCACTGCGGCAGCCGATGAGCTGTGGCTCAGTGGCGCGTACCAGCGCCCGATGCTGGCCATCCATTTCACCTGGAAGCCAGAGCCCGATGCCGTGCACGCGCTGCTACCCGATATCGAAGCCGCACTGGCTCCGTTCGACGCACGGCCGCACTGGGGCAAGGTCAACCTGGTGGATGCCGCAACCCTCGCTCGCGTGCACCCGCGCCTCGCAGACTCACGCGCGTTGTTCGAGCGCCTCGACCCGACCGGGATGTTCTCGAATGACTACCTCGAGCAGCGCGGGGTGCGCAAGGCGCGCTAGCGAGCCCCGGACGCTAGTGGGAACGCTTCGTCGCCGTGTACCTTCTGAACGGGCTGGCCGGAGCACTGCTCTTCGACACCTGCCTGGCCGAGAGCATCGAACAGACTCTGCTGCCGTACCTCGCGAGCATCGATGACGGGCGATCCGATTGACGCACAACGAGCGCTTGCTACCGACGAGAGAGAGTCATGACGAACTGGACAGGCGGAGCGACAGCAGCGCTCGCCGTCGACGCTGACCGCGCAACGCTCGTTGGTCGGGTGTGGAATGCGCAAGCTGACGGACCGATCGTCGTTGCCGTTCGTCAGGGACGAGCCATCGATATCAGTCAGGCATTCGGCACCATGCGCGACGTCACCGAGTCGGCGGACGCCACTGCCGAGGTCGCGGTCGCAACGGGCCCCGATATCGGGAGCATCGACGAACTGCTCGCAAACACCGCTGCCGACGTGCGGGATGCTCGCAAATCCTGGCTGCTCTCACCCATCGATCTGCAGGTGGTCAAAGCCGCGGGAGTCACCTTCCCGGTGTCCATGCTCGAGCGAATCATCGAAGAGAAGGCCCGCGGTGATCTGGATGCGGCCCAGGGGATCCGAACTCACGTGCTCGACGCTCTCGGTACCGACCTCCGCGGCTTGGTCCCGGGATCGCCTGAAGCCATGCGACTTAAGGAGTTGCTGGTCGCCGAAGGGCTCTGGAGTCAGTACTTGGAGGTCGGCATCGGTCCGGATGCCGAGATCTTCACCAAGGCGCCCGTGCTGTCGACCATGGGTTCCGGCATTGACGTCGGAGTCCGTTCCGACTCGGACTGGAACAACCCGGAGCCCGAGGTCGTGCTGGTCATCGCCTCGACAGGAGCCATCGTCGGCGCGACCCTGGGCAACGACGTCAATCTCCGTGACATCGAAGGTCGCTCGGCGCTGCTTCTCGGGCAGGCGAAAGACAACAACGCGTCGGCGTCGGTCGGGCCGTTCATTCGGCTCTTCGATGAGAACTTCGATCTTGATACAGTCCGCCAAGAAACCGTCACTCTTGAGGTCGAGGGTGTCGACGGCTTCACCATGCACGCACAGTCCCACATGGCGCAGATCAGCCGCGACCCCGCCGATCTGGCAGCGCAGGCGCTCAGCGCGATGCACCAGTATCCAGACGGACTCGTTCTCTATCTCGGCACCATGTTTGCTCCGACCGATGATCGCGATGCAGTCGGACAGGGATTCACGCACCACGTCGACGATGTGGTGCGAATCTCGTCGCCGACACTGGGCGGACTGGTCAATCGGGTCAAGCGAACAGAATCTCTCGAGCAGTGGGACTTCGGAATCCACGCGCTCATGACCAGCCTCGTTGCCCGGGGCCTCATCAACACGAAAGCACAGCGATGACAACGATCACCACGACAAACCCGACGACCGGCCTCACCTCGGACACCGCCATCGAGGCCACCAGTGCCGCCGGCGTCGCAGAGATCGCCGAGGCAGCGGCCGCCGCATACACCGACCTCCGTTCGCGGTCGCGGACGTGGCGAGCCGGCCTGCTGCGCGCGATAGCGGATGGTCTCGAAGCCGACCGATCGCACCTCGTCACGGTGGCCGCAGCAGAAACCGGGTTGGCGGCAAGCCCGCGCCTTGACGGCGAGCTCACGCGTTCTGCGTTCCAGATCAGGCTCTTCGCGGAGGCGATCGAGGAGGGCGGCTACCTCGAGGCGATGATCGACCACGCCGGGGATACGCCGATGGGTCCCGGGCCCGATGTTCGGCGCATGCTGGTTCCGCTCGGCCCGGTTGCGGTGTTCGGATCGAGCAACTTTCCGTTTGCCTTCTCCGTCGCCGGCGGCGACACCGCATCCGCGCTGGCCGCAGGAAACCCTGTGATCGTCAAAGCCCATGGATCACACCCACTCACCTCCCAGGCCTCGTTTGCCGCCATGAATGGCGCTGCCCTGGCCTACGGCGCCCCCCAGGGCACTCTCGGAATCGTCTACGGCCAGCGGGCAGGAGCGACACTCGTCGCCGATCCGCGCGTCGCGGCCGTCGGCTTCACCGGGTCGCTCTCGACAGGAAAGATTCTCCTGGAGATCGTGGGTGCTCGTGAGCGGCCGATCCCGTTCTATGGCGAACTCAGCAGCCTCAATCCGTTGATCGTCACCCGTGGTGCCATTGCCGCCCGCGGAGCCGACATTGCGCGCGACCTCGCTGCTTCTTTCATCGGATCGGCAGGGCAGCTCTGCACCAAGCCGGGGATCGCCTTCATTCCGAGAGACGCTGACGCCCTGGTTGACGAGATGGTGAACACTGCCCGCGCTACGACGCCGATGGTGCTACTCAACGAGCGCATCTCGGGTGCCTTCGATGAAATCCGGGAGCGGCTGGTCGACGCTGGTCATGCGAAGGCTTTGGTCTCGCCCGAAACCGGACGCGACGGCTTCTCCCGCTCCCCCGGTGTGCTCGAGATCGATGCCGTCGATGTCACCCCTGCCGTGACCGAGGAGGCGTTTGGGCCGTTGATCGTGCTGGTGCGTTACGACGACTTCGACCAGGTGCTGCGGGCGGTGAAAGCTGTGCCCGACTCGCTCACCGCGACCATCCATTCCGAGGCCGCAGAGGAGGAGGCCGTTGCGGGGCTGGCCGCCCAGCTGCAAGATGTGGTCGGCCGCGTGGTCTTCAACGGCTACCCGACAGGGGTGCGAGTCTCATGGGCTCAGCACCACGGCGGCCCCTGGCCGGCGACGAATACCGCTCACACCTCCGTCGGAGTGACTGCGATCCGGCGTTTTCTGCGCCCGGTTGCGTGGCAGAACGCACCAGAAGGCATGTTGCCAGAGGAGCTCCGCGACGCATTCGGCGGGGTGCCCCGTCGCGTCGATGGAGTCCTCCGACTCGCTGCACTCAGCGCGGGGCGGCAGTCGACTGCCGCAGGATGAGCTCCGGCGACGGCGCGTCGATCACGGCGTGCGTCGGGGTCTGACCACCATTGACGACCCGCGCAACCGCCGCCGCTCCGAGTTCGCGCATCGGCATCCGGACCGTCGTGATCGGCGGCCACGTGGCATCCGCGTACCAGACGTCGTGCATCGCGACGATCGAGACATCGCTCGGTACCCGCAGTTCGCGAGCATGGATGGCCGCGAGCACCCCGAGAGCCGCGTTCAGGTTGGCGACCACGAGCCCGGTCGGCAGTGGACCGCGCGCCTCGAGAACGTCGACTGCCGCACGCCCGTCTGACCCGGTGTAGCCGAGCCGGGTGATCCACTCTTCACGCACCGTGAGCGCCGCATCAGCCATCCCCGCCCGGAAGCCGGCCTCGCGCCGCTGGGCGGTCGCGTTGCCCGGCATGCCTCCGACTAATCCGATCTGCTGGTGCCCCACGGAATGCAGGTGTTCGACCGCGATGCGGATGCCGGCGGCGTCATCGAGCACGATCGTGCTCAGCGGCCCCTCGTCGATCGAGTTGATGACGACGATCGGGGTTCCCCGCGCGGCCATCGCGTCGAGCTGGCCGAGCTCGGTGCCGTCTGACAGCTGCAGGATGACGCCGTCAATCCGCGACTCGCCCAGCATCCGGCGCAGCCAGTCGCCGTCCTCTTGAACTCGCTCTGCGCGGCCGAGCACGATCGCGAGACCCCGGGCCGCCGCCGCTTGCTCTGCCCCATTCGCGAGCTCGGCGAACACGGCGCTCGTGACGTCGGGGATGACGAGCGCGATGGTGCTGCTGCGCGAGGTGCGCAGCGAGCGACCGGCGTGGTTGGGCACATACTCGAGCTGCCGTGCCGCGTCGAGCACGCGCTCTCTGGTCGCATCGGAGACCCGGATCGTGGTGTCACCCGAGAGCACGCGCGACGCGGCAGCAGACGACACTCCCGCGAGCGCGGCGACATCTGTGAGCTTCACCATGGCTCTGCCTGTCTACTACAGTCGCACGACCTCGTCCGACTCCATCGAACGGTAGAGCGCGGCAACCAGCTCGATGGTCTTCACGTTGTCGGCGACCGAGCTGCGCGGGGTCGAACCGGTCGCAATCGCGTCGAGCACCGATCCCATCGTGCCGATGAAGGCATCCGGAAACCAGCGCTGCGTGACCGGATACGGAACCCATCCGTCGGTCGGCACGACCGTGCTGGTGACCTCGAGCGTGTCGGGGCGGCCGTCTGGGTAGTCGTACATCAGCCCGAGCGTGCCGCGGATCGCGCCGGCGGTGCCCTCGATCCTGAATTCGGCGGTGTTGTCGTTGGCCGGGTTCATGTGGTTGGCGTAGATCAGGGCCGAGCTGCCGTTCGCAAAGCGAAAGCTGCTCTGCGTGCGGGTTTCGCCCACCGGGTACTGACCGGGCACTCGTCCGCCGATCGAGTAGACCGAAGTCGGTTCGCCCATGAACCAGCGCAGGGTGTCGTGGTAGTGGATCGAGTGAACCATGATCTCGAGCCGCTCCATGGTCTTCGCCCAGCTCCACAGCTTCCAGTCGGTGAAGGCGTTGACCGAGAGGGTGAAGGTGGTGAGTTCTCCGAGCCAGCCGAGTTCGATCATGCGGTGGGACGCGGCGATGCCCTCGTCGAATCGCAACTGCTGGTTGACTGCCGCCACGATTCCCGCATCGGCAGCCAGGCCGGCCAGCTCGCGCGCGGTCTCTGGGTCAACCGTGAACGGCTTCTGCGAGAGGATGTGTCTCCCCGCCGCCACCGCTGCTCGAAAGATCGGCGGCTGCTGCGCTACCGGCACCGCGATGTCGACGACCTTGACCCGGTCATCGGCGAGCAGTTCGTCGAGATCTGCATACACCCGAGGGATGCCGTGGCGGTCCGCAACATCGCGGGCGCGATCGAGGTCAACGTCGGTGATGCCGACCACCTCGAGGCCGGCTTTGCGATACGCCACCAAATGCTGGCCATCCACGATGCCCCCGGCGCCGACGATCGCGATCGGCAGCTTGTGCGCCTCGGGGATCGTCAGGCGGCAGGAGTCGGAGATGTCGTGAAAGAGATCAATCATGATCCGGCCTTAGCTGTTGCGGCGTCGCGGTACTTCACCGTCTGGAGGTGTTCGGTGTAGAGCACGATCTGCTCGTCATCGGCGCGGAACACCTCGTACGACACGACGATCAAGCCCATGTCGTCGTACTTCGGCTCTTTACGAACCAGGGTGCGCATCGAGTAGATCGTGTCGCCGATGAAGACCGGCTTGATGAAGCGCAGCTTGTCGTAGCCATAGCTGAAGGTGTTGATGTTGTTGTGGGCGAACAGTCCCATGCCGTAGCCGAAGACCAATGCCCCCGGAACGATGCGGCGGTGGAAGATGCCTTCCTCGCGCGCCCACTTGTCGTCGGCGACATAGGGGTGAAGGTCGACGAGCAGGCTGCTGAACAGCATGACCTCGCCCTCCGAGATGGTGCGGCGAATCGAGCGGTCGACCTCGCCGACCTCAAAGTCCTCGTAGAGCTTGACTTCTTGGTTCCAGACGGGGATCTCGTAGCGCGCAACTGGGTCTGCGTTGGGATTAATCATTCAACTACCTCCTTCTCTGCGAACTCTTGGCGAATTGCCTCGGTGTGCTCCCCCAGCCGGGGTGCCGCTTTTCCCTGCTTGACCGGGCGCCCATCGAACCTGACCGGCGTGCGAAGCGTGGGGATGTCGACGGTCGGCCCGCCGTTCAAGCCCGGGCGCGTGACGTGCTGCGTCATGTCCAGGGCTCGGAATCCGTCGTGGCCCACAAGCTCGGGCAGGGTGAGCACCGGCGCGCACCAGACGTCTGCGGCATCCAGAATCTCGAGCCAATGCTCGGTCGACTGGGTCGCTAAGTAATCGGCCAGTGCGCGCGTGATGGTGGCCTGTTCGGACCACCAGGTGTCGGGGGCGGTGTACTGCTCGAGTGTGGTGAGCCCGATCAGCTTGCCGAGTTCGGGCACCGAGGTCATCGCAATCGCCAGGTAGCCGTCGGCCGTGGGGTACGTGCCATATGGCGCCTGCAGGAACGCGTGTGCGGTGTTGCGCGGGCCTCGTGTGACCTCGAAGCTGGGATCGGCCAGGTGCGCGCTCAGAACTTCGAACTGCAGATCGAGCATCGACTCGAGCAAGCTGGTGTCGACCCGCCCGCCGATCCCGGTCCGTTCGCGACGAAGAAGCGCCGCCGTGATCCCGCTCGCCAGATGAATCGAGGAGATGATGTCGGCAACTGCGATTCCGACCGGCACGGGAGGGTCGTCATTGCTGCCGTTCAGCCAGGGGAGCCCCGACAACGACTGGGCGAGAAGGTCTTGGCCGGGGCGATCTTTCCACGGGCCTTCGGCGCCATAGCCACTCACGCTGGCGTAGACGATTCCGGGGTTGACCTTCGCCACCGTCTCATAGCCGAATCCGAGCCGCTCCATGATGCCTGGGCGGAAGTTCTGGATGATCACATCGGCTTTCTTGACGAGCGCCCAGACACCCTCGCGATCTGCTTCGTTTTTCAGATCGGCCGCGTAGCTCTCCTTGTTGCGATTGGTGATGTGGAACGACAGGGTGTCGCCGTCATTGACGATCCCCGCGAAGGCGAGCTGTCGGC
>JBDUBG010000142.1:0-2753 GCA_040004215.1 Pseudolysinimonas sp.
CCGTTCGAGCTCTCGACATCGCCGACCGCGGCGAGGGTCGTCCACGAGAGCCCGCACTGCGGCATGCTCGCCGCCTTGGCCAGCGCGGCTCCCGCGTACGCCAGCACGGCTCGCTTCGGGATGCCGGTGGCTGACGCCGTGGAGGCTGCCCACGTCGGGTCCACCAGGGTTGCGATCCCGACGCCCGCCGAGCCCGATGATGAGGGCGCGGCCGGCACGGGCGGTGAGGCCGGAGGCGGAGCCCAGCGCGGAGCGGGAGCCGCGGCATCCGGCAGCACCGACGCCGCGCGTGGCACCAGAACCAGCACCACCAGCCCTGCCAACACGGCGCACCCGACGAGGCCCGCGACAATCGCCGCGATCACACCTCGCCGTTCGTGCATCCGCCATTACTAACATGGCAACATGGCAGATTCCTCTTTTGACATCGTGAGCAAGGTCGACGACATGGAGGTGCAGAACGCAATGGGTCAGGCGCAGAAAGAGATCCAGCAGCGCTACGACTTCAAAAACGTGGGCGCGTCACTCGAGTTCAGCGGCGAGAAGATCCTGATGAAGGCGAGCGCCGAGGAGCGTGTGAAGGCGGTGCTAGAGGTCTTCGAGCAGAAGTTGATCAAGCGCGGCATCTCGCTGCGGTCTCTGGATGCCGGCAAGCCGTTCGCGAGCGGCAAGGAGTACCGCATCGAGGCATCCATCAAGCAGGGCATCTCGAGCGAGGACGCGAAGGCGATCAGCAAGATCATCCGCGATGAGGGGCCGAAGGGCGTGAAGAGCCAGATCCAGGGCGAGGAGTTGCGTGTGCAGTCCAAGAGTCGCGACGACCTGCAGCAAGTGCAGGCGCTGCTCAAGGGCAAAGACCTCGACGTCGCGCTGCAGTTCGTCAACTACCGCTGAGCCGGCTCCGTGGCTAACGAGGCGCCGTGACCGGGGCCACATTCGGCGTGATCCTCGCGATCGCGCTTGTCGTCATCGACTTCATCGTACGTGTGCTGTCGATCGTCTTCATCCCGCGCAATCGGCGACCCCAGACGGCGCTGGCATGGCTGCTCGCGATCTTCTTTATTCCCTACATCGGCATCGGCCTGTTTCTGCTGGTCGGTACCTTTCGACTGCCGAAGCGGCGGCGCGAGAAGCAGGACGAGATCAACCGCTACATTCTCGACACCACCGAGGGCTTTGATCGGGTGGCAGAGGAATCCCCATGGCCCGACTGGCTGGGGCCGATCGTCGAACTCAATCGCGGCCTGGGCGCGATGCCGATGGTGGGAGGCAACTCATCGGTGCTCTATGACGCGGATGCCGTGGCTCTCGAAGCAATGACCCGCGAGATCGGGCGTGCCACCAAGTCGGTGCACGTCGAGTTCTACATCCTCGCGTTGGACTCGACGACGCAGCCCTTCTTCGACGCGCTCGCCGCCGCCGTGCAACGCGGACTCGTGGTGCGAGTTCTGGTCGACCACCTCGGGTCGCTTCAATATTCGGGCTTTCGCCGCGCGAGGCGCGCGCTGAACAAAATGGGCGCGCAGTGGCACCTGATGTTGCCGTTCCAGCCGTTGCGCGGACGCATCCAGCGCCCCGATCTGCGCAACCACCGCAAGCTGCTCGTCATCGACGGCGAGATCGCGTTCACCGGATCGCAGAACATCATCGACCCGGCATACGAAAAGCGCGGCAATATCAAGCGCGGCCTGCAGTGGAAAGACTTCATGGTGCGCTTCGAAGGACCGGTGGTGGCCGGGATCGACGCCCTGTTCGTGACGGACTGGTACGTCGAGACAAACGAACTGCTGGTGCGCGAGGCCGCGCCCGCCCGGCGCACGGGCCCGGGGCCGATGGACTGCCAGGTCGTTCCGAGCGGCCCCGGATTCGATGGCGAGAACAACCTGCGTCTGTTCAACTCGCTGGTGTACGCGGCCCAGAAGAAGGTCATCTTGGTCAGCCCGTACTTCGTGCCAGACGACTCGATGCTCTATGCCATCACGACCGCTGCCCAGTCCGGCGTCGAGGTGCAGCTGTTCGTGTCAGAGATCGGCGACCAGTTCTTCGCCTACCACGCGCAGCGCAGCTACTACGAGGCGCTGCTACGGGCCGGGGTGCGCATCTTCCTGTTTAGTGCACCGACGATTCTGCACGCCAAGCACTTCACGATCGACGACGAGGTCTCGGTCATCGGATCGAGCAACATGGACATGCGCTCATTCAGTCTCGACTTCGAGATCTCGGTGATGATCTGGGGCGGAACCTTCTTGCAACGTCTGCGCGCGATCGAGAACGACTACCGCGAGAGCAGCCGCGAACTCACCCTCGACGAGTGGTTGACACGGCCGCGGTTGTCGCGCGCGTTCGACAACGTGGCGCGGCTGACCGCGGCGGTGCAGTAACTGAATCGCCGAGCGCGGGGTTCGCGATCGAACGCGGGGTGTGCGCGGACCGCGCTCGGCCACGAACCCCGCGCTCGCCAGCCAGGGATGGGGTTCAGGGCTGACGCGAAATCTTGACCATCTCGTCGCGCGGCACGACCTTGATGCGCGCGCGATCGTCGGGGGCGCCCAGCGCGATCTCGTGCTGATCGAGGCGGTGCCAGCCGTCGAGGTCGGTGTAGTCGACGCCACGCGACGTGAGCAGTTCGACGATCGCCTCTGGCGACGGGTCAGCGGGCGCCCACCAGTTCGCCTGGTCGACGACCAGGTGCGAGATCGTCTCCATGGCATCCGACTTGGTGTGCCCGATCAGGCCGACCGGGCCGCGCTTGA
>JBDUBG010000222.1:0-9209 GCA_040004215.1 Pseudolysinimonas sp.
TGCCACGGTCGACGTGCACTACGTCGGCGTTGATTTTGAAACCGGCGAAGAGTTCGACTCCAGCTGGGGTCGCGGCGAGTCGATTCAGTTTCCGCTCAACGGGCTGGTCCGTGGCTGGCAGGAAGGCATCCCCGGCATGAAGGTCGGCGGCCGTCGCCAGCTCATCTGCCCGCCAGCTTGGGCGTACGGCCCGGCCGGTGGTGGGCATCGCCTCGCAGGCCGCACTCTGGTCTTCGTGATCGACCTGCTTGGCGTCAAGTAGTCGAAGGCGAGACCTGCGCTGGGCCTTCCTGCCCTGCCCAGGGCAGCGGGATCGCTCTGCCGTGCCCATGCGCGGCGAGCCCGGTCGGCGGCACGACGAGCAATCCGGATGAGTCGGCGAGACCGCGCATCATTCCCGCGCCGACCCATGAACTGGGAACAACGCCTTCCACCACGTGACGGAACGGGATCATCAGGGTGGAATGGGCGCGCCCCGGAATGGCCTGTGCGGTGACGACGTCGACGAGTGGCGGAAGGCCGCGGCCGGTCCAGACAGCCAATGCAGGAGCGACGGTCACGAGCAGCCCCGTGATCGCCGCGAGGGGGTTGCCGGGCAACCCCGCGACAAGTCGGCCGTCGGGGAGGCGGGCGAGCAGCGTGGGTCCACCGGGCCGGATTGATAACCGGGGAATGATGATCTCGGCGCCGAGTGCTACGAGGGCTTCCCGCACGTGGTCGCCTGCCGACCCGCCAGTCCCGCCGGTGGTGACCACCAGCTCCACTCCTGTCGCACTCTCGAGCGACGCCACCGTCGCATCGAGGCGATCGGCAACTCGACCGGCCGAGACCACGCTGCCGCCGAGCAGCTGGATCAGCGACGGAATCACTGGTCCAAAACTGTCACGCACCCGACCGGCGGCCGGAACTCCGCTCCCGTCGACCTCGTCCCCGGTCAGCAACAGAGCAACACGTGGAGTGAGCGTGACAGTGACCGAGTCGTACCCGCAGGCAGCCGCGACCGCGATGTGAGCGGGATTGAGACGGGTGCCCACGGCAATCAGCACCTCACCGGCCGCTGCCTCCTCGCCAGTGGGACGGATGTCGGCACCCGCGATTGGTGCGTGGCGTCCGGAGTCGGGCGACAGCCTGCCGTGAGCGACGCTGGCATGCTCGCTGCGAACAACAGCATCGGCTCCCGGCGGGATGAGTCCGCCGGTAGCGATGGCGACGGCGCTGCCGTGACCCAACAATTCCACTGCACTCGGCATGACCGCCCATGGCGGCTTGCCAGACACCGCCCAGCCGTCCATTGCAGATGAGGCGTAGTGGGGTATGGGCTGAAGCGCATGCACCTCGCGAGCGGTAATGCGGTCGACCGCGCGAGACAGCGGAACCTGTTCGTCGCCGAGGGGGCGTACCACTGAGGCTGCGAGTTCGCGCGCCGCGTCCCACGCGACGGCACCACTCCCCGAAGGGGCAGCCGAGATCATGTCCTCGATCCGGAGGGTGGCTCGACGTCAGTCACCGCGTCGCCGGTGCGTCGCGTGGCAGCGAGAGACCGGACCGCCGCGATGGCATCGCCAACAGCTGCGTCAGGCGGGCTGCCCGTTGCACTGGCTCTGCCTGCCGCGTATCCCACCAGGTAGGTGGTGACGGGTGCCGCCGGACGAACCGCGACCCGTGCCGCAAGTCCGGCAACACCGAGCACGGCATCCAGATCGAGTTCAGCTGGCTCCAGGCCGAGCACGGTTGCCACCTCCGCCGCCCACTCTCGAACAGCAGTCATCGTCTCGTCGTCGTCGGTCACGCGCGTTTCCTTGTCTCGATGTCGATGTCGATGGTCGCTGGCGTCACGCCCAGGCGACGCGCGTCGTCCCAGCTGTCAACGTCTGCTGTCGCCCCGATCGGGACGCTCACCTCGCCCATTCTCAGTTCGTCCGTCACAGCCCGCATCGACAGCCCGCAGAGGTCGCGCCCGGCCAACGCGGCGACGAGGGGTGCCGTTCGATAGACCGCTGCGAGGTATTGCGACCGTCCGAACTCGTCGATCGCCATCACGCCGTGCAACTCGGGGTCCGAGGCCGCGGCGGCGAACAGTTTCGAGATGGCCAGACGCACGCCCGGCATATCGCAAGCGAGCACGAGCACCAACTGAGCGGGGTCACTCCCCGTGGCGAGTTCGGTCATCCCGGCGCCGATTGCGGCTGCGGGGCCGGAATACGCGGGTTCCTCGCGAATCACTATCACCTCTGCCGGGAGACCCGCCACACCGTCTCCCACGACGACGATTTTGCGTGCCCCGGCTGCGGCATCGACGGCGTGCCGAATGAGGGAGGATCCCTCGAACAGCATGGTTGCTTTGGGGACGCCTCCGAGCCGCAGGCCGCGACCTCCTGACAGCACCAGCGCGTCGAAAGCCATGGCGTCACTCTATGTCGCGGGCGGGCCACCTGGCCGCTCTCGGGGATCAGTGCTAGGCATAGCAGTGTGGGAAGAATCACGACGCGCCGACGGATCACCAGGATCACACTGGGAGAACAGCCCCGCCATCTCGAGGACGTGCTGGCGGTTGAAGAACCGTTGGAGATCCGCGTGGGCGGCTCGGCACTGACCATCACGATGAGGACGCCAGGGCACGACTTCGACCTCGCGGCCGGCTTCTTGGTCTCTGAGGGCGTGATTGCCGACGGCGAGCAGCTGGGCGCCATCCGGTACTGCGCGGGCGAGACAGCCACGGGAGAGAACACCTACAACGTGCTGGATGTGACCCTGGCTCCAGGGGTGCCGGCCCCTGACCCGAGCCTTGCCCGAAACTTCTACATGACCAGTTCGTGTGGACTGTGTGGCAAGGCGAGCATCGACGCCGTCACCACGCTCACGTCGCACCACGTCGCGCATGACGCGCTGCGGGTCGATGCCGCGATGTTGGCGACCTTTCCCGACTTTCTTCGTGCAGGTCAGGACGCCTTCGACAAGACCGGTGGGCTGCACGCCGCCGCCTTGTTCGATGGAACGACGGGCGAACTCCTCGTGTTGCGCGAAGACGTGGGGCGTCACAACGCGGTCGACAAGGTAGTGGGCTGGGCAGCGACTCATGGGCTCCTTCCGCTCCGCGGCACCGTACTCATGGTGTCGGGTCGGGCGAGTTTTGAGTTGACGCAGAAGGCATCGATGGCTGGCATCCCAGTTCTCGCCGCGGTGTCAGCGCCCTCGTCACTGGCGATCGACCTGGCCGAGCAGGTCGGGATGACGGTAATCGGGTTTCTCCGTGGCAGGTCGATGGTGGTCTACAGCGGTGCTGAGAGGATCCTGTCTGCTGACGCGTCTCTCGATGAAGATGCGGATGCGTCGACCGACGCCGAGGCGGTGATCGCCCGATGAGTGAAGAGCCCCGTATCGGCGAGGAGTACCCCCAGCTGCAGGTCGGTCACAAGGAAGATTGGGCCGTCGGCGTGCCGGGCATCGTGCATTCGATGGGTCCTGCCCTGCGAGACATGGGTCCGCTGCGCACCGCAAAGCTCATGACGAGCATCAACCACAAAGACGGCTTCGACTGCATGAGTTGCGCATGGCCCGATCCCAGCCACCGCAACCTTTTCGAGTTCTGTGAAAACGGGGCAAAGGCGGTGACCTGGGAGGCGACGCCGATCACCGTGCCGACCAGCTTCTGGGCCGACAACTCGCTCAGCTCTCTGCTCGACAAGACCGAACACTGGCTCGGAATGCAGGGCAGGCTGACCGAGCCGGTCTACAAAGCTGCCGACTCCGACCACTACGCGCCGATCAGCTGGGAGCGGGCCTTCGAGCTCATCGCCGCCAAGCTGAACGGACTCGCGTCACCAGACGAAGCTGCGTTTTACACCAGTGGGCGCACCGCGAACGAGACGGCGTTCGAGTACCAGCTGTTCGTGCGAGCTTTCGGCACGAACAACTTGCCCGATTGCTCCAACATGTGCCACGAGTCCACCGGCACCGCGCTCGGCGAGACGATCGGAATCGGCAAGTCGACGATCGCATACGACGACTTCGGTCAGGCCGATCTCGTGATCGTCATGGGTCAGAACCCGGGGACGAATCATCCACGGATGCTGACAGCACTCGAGGAATGCAAGCGCAACGGCGGGCACATCATCGCGGTGAACCCGCTGCCAGAGGCCGGGCTGTTCCGCTACAAGAACCCCCAGAAAGTCAGGGGCATCGTCGGGCGTGGGACCGACATCGCCGACCAGTTCGTTCAGATCCGCTCCGGCGGCGACATGGCCCTGCTGCAGGCGGTATCGAAACGAGTTCTCGACGCCGAGGCTGCCGCCCCGGGAACCGTGCTCGATCATGAATTTCTCACCGAGCACACCTTGGGTCTCGAGGCCTTCGCCGCCCACCTGGGGGAGCTGGATGAAGACGAGGTGCTCGCGGCGGCCGGCATCACTGTCGCCGAGATCGACGAGGTTGCGGCGCGTTACCTTCAGGCGAACCGGGTGATCATTACCTGGGCGATGGGCCTGACGCAGCACCGCAAGGCTGTCGACACCATCAAAGAGATCGTGAATCTCTTGCTGCTGCGTGGCAACATCGGCAAGCCGGGGGCCGGGGCGTCACCGATTCGCGGACACAGCAACGTGCAGGGTGACCGCACCATGGGCATCTGGGAGCAGATGAGCGACGACTTTCTCGACGCGTTGCACACCGAGTTCCACTTCGACCCACCGCGCAAGCACGGCACCGATGCGATCCAAACCGTCCGCGGCTTGCAACGCGGCGACATCAAGGTCTTCGTGGCCATGGGGGGCAACTTCGTCGGTGCGATCTCAGACACCGCAGCTGCCGAGGCCGCGATGCGAGGTGCAGAGCTCACCGTCCAGGTGTCAACGAAGTTGAACCGTTCGCATGTGGTCACGGGGTCAGAAGCCATCATCTTGCCGACCCTGGGCCGCACAGAGTTCGACCTGCAAGAGACGGGCGCCCAGTTCGTCTCGGTCGAAGACACCGTGTGCGCCGTGCACGCCAGCCACGGCGCCATCCCGCCGGTCGCCTCCGGATTGCTCTCTGAAATCGCCATCGTTTCTCGACTCGCGGTGGCCACGCTTGGCGACAGGTCTGAGATCGACTGGCGCGGTTTCGAAGGCAACTATGACCTCATCCGGGAGCACATCAGCCGAGTTATTCCCGGTTTCGAATCGTTAAATGTCGACATCAGGCAGCAGGGCGGATTCATCCTTCCCAACGGACCGCGTGACACCCGAACTTTTGCTACGGCAACCGGCAAGGCAATGATCACGGTCAATGAACTCGAGCATCTGGAGCGCCCGGTGGGGCGGTTGATCCTGCAGACCGTGCGCTCGCACGACCAGTTCAACACCACGGTCTACAGCCTGAACGATCGGTATCGCGGCATCAAGAAGGGCCGCGACGTCGTCTTCGTCAACCCAGACGACGTCGTCGAGTTGGGCCTGGTCGATGGCCAGCGGGTCGACATTTTCAGCGAGTGGAAAGACGAGCCGGATCGCGTTCTGCGCAACTACCGGATCGTTTCCTATCCGACCGCGAGGGGTTGTGCCGCTGCCTATTTCCCCGAGGCCAACGTGCTGGTACCCCTCGAGAGTGCGGCGATCGGCAGCAACACGCCCGTGTCGAAGGCAGTGATCGTCAGACTCGAAGCGGCCGGGCCCACCAGCTCTCCGCGGCAGAAGGAGTCGCACGACCGGTAGCCTCGGGGGCGTGAAGACCTTTGACTCTCTCTTCAACGAGCTCAGCGAGAAGGCCGCGTCGCGGCCCGCGGGCTCCGGCACGATCGCTGAGCTCGATGCTGGCGTGCACGAGATCGGCAAGAAGATCGTCGAAGAGGCAGCAGAGGTCTGGATGGCTGCCGAATACCAGAGCGACGACGAGACGGCCGCCGAGATTTCGCAACTGCTGTATCACCTGCAGGTGCTCATGCTCGCCAAAGGACTCTCGCTCGAAGACGTGCAGCGACATCTGTAGCACCGGATCTTGCTGACCCCATCCACTTCGAAGGAAAGACTCTCCCCATGCTGCGAATTGCAGTGCCAAACAAGGGCACTCTCTCTGAAACTGCCGTGCAGATGCTGCACGAGGCAGGCTATGCGACCCGTCGTGACCCCAAAGAACTCATTGTCAGCGACCCCCGAAATGACGTCGAGTTCTTCTACCTGCGTCCCCGCGATATTGCGACCTATGTCGGCTCGGGCGCGCTCGACGTCGGTATCACCGGTCGCGACCTTCTGCTCGAATCGCACTCGGTCGCCGTCGAGATCGGTGAACTCGACTTCGGCACCTCCACCTTTCGGTTTGCGGGCCCGATCGGGCAGTTTGACTCTCTTGAGCAGCTGAAGGGCGTGCGCGTTGCTACCAGTTACGTGGCGCTCGTCACCGACTTTCTGGCCAGCGCTGGTGTCATAGCTGACGTCGTGCACCTGGACGGCGCTGTTGAATCCGCGGTGCGGCTCGGGGTCGCCGATGCGGTGGCCGACGTGGTCGAGACCGGAACGACGCTCAAGAAGCAGGGTCTCGAGATCTTCGGGCCCGTCATCCTGCAGTCGCAGGCGGTGTTGATCGCCGCACACGAAGAGGTAACGGGCCTCGACACACTGCGCCGCCGGCTGCAGGGCGTGATGGTGGCTCACCAGTACGTGCTGATGGACTACGACCTGCCTGCCCAGCTTCTCGATGCCGCGTCGCAGCTCACCCCCGGGCTCGAATCGCCGACTGTGTCGCAAACCCGCGACTCCGAGTGGGTCGCCGTGCGTGTCATGGTGCCGCGGGCCGACACCAACCAGGTGATGGATGCACTCTACGAACTGGGCGCGCGCGCGATCCTGGTCAGTGCGATTCATGCCGCCAGGATCTAGGGGCACGCCATGACCGTGGTGACGCGGGTGATCCCGTGCCTGGATGTCGCGGCAGGTCGTGTGGTGAAGGGCGTCAACTTTCTCGACCTCCGTGACGCAGGCGATCCCGTCGAGTTGGCGCGCCGCTACTACGAGCAGGGGGCTGATGAGGTCACATTTCTCGACGTCACTGCCACCGTCGAAGGCCGGGCGACCATGTACGAGACGGTGACCGCGACCGCCGAGCAGGTGTTCATCCCGCTGACGGTCGGCGGTGGCGTGCGCTCGAACGACGACGTCGCGCGGCTGCTGGGCCACGGCGCAGACAAAGTCGGCGTCAACAGCGCAGCGATCGCCCGCCCGGGGCTTCTGGGAGAGATTGCCGACCGGTTCGGCGCCCAGGTTCTCGTGCTCTCGCTTGACGTCAAGCGCAGCTCTCGCAGCAGTAGTGGCTTCGTCGTGACGACCCATGGCGGTCGCACCGAAACCGAGTTGGATGCCTTGGAGTGGGCACGCGAGGCGATTGAACGGGGTGCGGGCGAGCTACTCGTCAACTCGATCGATGCCGACGGCACCAGACAGGGCTACGACCTCGAACTGGTGGCGGCGGTGCGCGAGCTGAGCTCCGTCCCCGTGATCGCGAGCGGCGGGGCGGGAGCGCTGGCAGACTTCGCGCCTGCGGTGGCGGCGGGCGCCGACGCGGTGCTGGCTGCATCCGTGTTCCACAACGGCGAACTGACCGTCGGCGAGGTGAAGGCCGCTCTCGCGGCCGAAGGGATTGCGGTGCGATGAGTGACGTTCTGACGAAAGAGACCGTGGGTGCGGTGATCGACCGTGCCACCTTCGATGCGAATGGTCTGCTGCCAGCGATCGTTCAGCAGCACGACACCGGCGAGGTCCTCATGCTCGGCTACCTGGACGCCGAGGCGTTGCGCCGCACCCTCACCGAGGGCCGGGTGACCTTCTGGTCGCGCAGCAGGCAGGAGTACTGGCGCAAGGGCGACACCAGTGGAAACGTGCAACTGGTTCGTGGGGCAGCCCTCGATTGCGATGGCGATACGCTGTTGATCCAGGTCGAGCAGCACGGGCCCGCCTGCCACACCGGCGCACACGCCTGCTTCGACGTCGATCCGCTCGTCCCGTTCGTGGGCGACGTTCCCCTGTGAGCAGCGCATGACGACCACCAGCCGGGCCGGCTTCGACGCGGCGATCGCGAGCGGACATCGGGTCGTCCCGGTGCTCCGCGAGTTGTTCGCCGATGGCGAGACGCCGATCGGCGTGTATCGCAAACTGGCAATCGGCAAGCCAGGGACCTTCTTGCTGGAGTCAGCTGAACAGGGCGGCATCTGGTCGCGCTACTCGTTCGTGGGAGTCGGCTCGCTCGGCGTCCTGACCCAGGGGCGCGCCGAAGATGGCACCGATCGCGCGGTCTGGCTCGACTACGGCGTGTCGGCCGAGCGGGCGCTTGGCTCAGACGCTCCGACTGCCCCGCTTGCCACGCTGGCGCATCTCTATGAGCGCTGGAGTACGCCACAGGTGGAGGGGCATCCACCGTTGACCGGGGGTCTGGTGGGCTTCATCGGTTGGGAGGCAGTTCGCCAGTTGGAGAGACTGCCGGACGCACCACCCGCCGACTTCTCGGTGCCCGGCCAGGCGCTGAGCTTCGTCAGCGAGTTGGTCGTGCTCGACCACCGACAAGGAACCGCAACACTGATCGCCTCGGTGCTCAACGACGGTACAGACGACGCGGATACCCAGTGGGCACAGGCACAGCGCACGCTCGACACCCTGCAGACCGGCATCGCGCAGCCCTCAGAGGCCTGGATCGCGGACGTCGACTTGACGACCGCTGCCACGCCGATACCCCGGGTGAGCGCTGCTGAATACGAAGTAGCGGTCGAACGCTCCAAGGAGTACATCCGCGACGGTGATGTATTCCAGGTGGTGATCTCTCAGCGGTTTGACCACGAGATCACCGCCGAGCCGATCGATGTTTACCGGGTGCTTCGCGCTCTGAATCCGAGCCCATATATGTACCTGCTCACGCTCGAGGGTCCGGCCGGCGATTCCTATTCCATCGTCGGCTCGTCTCCCGAGGCCCTGGTCAAGGTGCAGGCTCGCCGAGTGTTCATGCATCCGATCGCCGGTTCACGACCACGCGGCGAAACGCCGGAACGCGACCTCGAGTTGGCAGACGAGTTGCTGGCCGATCCCAAAGAGCAGGCTGAACATCTGATGCTTGTCGACCTCGCCCGCAACGACCTCTCGAAGGTGTGCGTCGCGGGCTCTGTCGAGGTCACCGAGTACATGCAGGTCGAGCGATTCAGCCACATCATGAACCTGGTGTCGAGCGTTGAGGGCGACCTGCGGCCGGGTGCCACT
>JBDUBG010000265.1:0-2746 GCA_040004215.1 Pseudolysinimonas sp.
CGGAGTGCCCGATGATCACATACGTCGAGTCGAGCGCCTTGAGGAACGCGCCAGAGATCTCTCCCGTATGGGCACCGCTGTCGTGCTCTGAGAGGTCTTGCCCGCCGAAGACGATCGGCAAGTCGTCTGCGTTCACCAGGGTCTGCACCGAGCGCAGATCCGTGAAGGGCGGGAAGACCGCGACCTCGACCTTGCCGAAGTCGTGGCGCGCGTCTTTCAAGGTCCAGGCGAGCTTCTGCACGAACGCGATCGACTGCAGGTGGTCGAGGTTCATCTTCCAGTTGCCCGCAATCAGCGGGGTCCTGCCGGTTGCACCGCTTGCTACTGCCATCCGAGCACCTCCAGGCCGGGGAGTTCTTTGCCCTCGAGAAACTCGAGGCTTGCCCCGCCTCCGGTAGAGACGTGGCCGAATTGATTGTCGGTGAAGCCGAGCTGGCGGATCGCGGCGGCAGAGTCACCGCCGCCGACAACGCCGAGACCCGTCACTTTCGTGAGCGCCTCTGCGACCGCCTTCGTGCCAGCTGCGAAGGGCTCGAGCTCGAAAACGCCCATCGGCCCGTTCCAGAACACGGTCGCCGAACTCGCGATCAGATTGGCGAAGTGCGCGGCAGATTCCGGGCCGATGTCGAGCCCGATTCCGTCGGCGCCGAACGGGGTGCTCTCCATCGCGTCGGAAGGAGCCACCACGTGCTCGGCGTCGGCGCCGAAGTGCGAGGCGACCACGACATCCGTCGGAATGACCAATTCGACGCCGCGATCTGCCGCCTCTTTCAGGTAGCGACTGACGGTGTCGAGTTGATCGGCGTCCAGCAGACTCTTGCCGATCCGGTAACCCTGCGCGGCAAGGAAAGTGAAGAGCATCCCGCCTCCGATGAGCAGACGGTCGACCTTCGGGAGCAGTGCGTCGATCACGCCGAGCTTGTCGCTCACCTTCGAGCCGCCGAGTACGACCGTATATGGCTTTGCCGGATCGCGTGTCAGCCTCTCGAGCACCCCCAGCTCGGTCTCGACAAGACGGCCAGCTGCTGACGGCAGGGCCTTCGCCAGCTCGTACACGCTAGCCTGCTTGCGGTGCACGACCCCGAATCCATCTGAGACGAAGGCATCGCCGAACTTCGCCAGCTGCGACGCGAATTTCTCACGGTCGTTGTGATCTTTCGACGTCTCGTGCTTGTCGAACCTCAGGTTCTCGAGCACGGCGACGTGCCCTTGCTCGAGCCCGTTGACGGCCTCTCGAGCCTGGTTGCCGACGGTGTCGCCAGCGAACACGACCGACGTCCCCAGCAACTCGCCCAACCGCACCGCAACGGGAGCAAGGCTGTAGCTGGGGTCTGGCTCGCCGTCGGGGCGACCGAGGTGCGAGATCACGACGACCTTCGCTCCTGCGTGGGTCAGCTCTTGGATGGTGCCGACCGAGGCGCGGATGCGTCCGTCATCGGTGATCGTGCCGTGATCCAGGGGAACGTTCAGATCACAGCGCACAATGACCCGCTTGCCGAGCAGGTTGCCCAGCGACTCGATGGTGCGGAGAGCCATCCCTGCTACAGGCTCTTGGCGATGTACGTCGTCAAGTCGACCATGCGGTTCGAGAAGCCCCACTCGTTGTCGTACCAAGCCGAGATCTTCACCTGGTCGCCGAGCACCCGCACCAGGCCAGCGTCAAAGATCGACGAGTGCGGGTTGCCGACGATGTCGTGCGACACGATCTCGTCTTCCGTGTACTCGAGGATGCCCTTGAGATAGCCATCGGCCGCCTCTTTGTACGCTGCCTTGATTTCGTCAACCGTGACGGCGGACTTCGTGGTCAGCGTGAGGTCGGTGATCGAGCCGGTCGGCACCGGAACGCGGAGTGCATAGCCGTCGAGCTTGCCCTTGAGCTCAGGCAACACCAAGCCGATCGCCTTCGCTGCGCCGCTCGAGGTGGGGATGATGCTCAGCGCAGCCGCGCGGGCTCGGCGCAGGTCGCTGTGTGGGCCATCCTGCAGATTCTGGTCGGCCGTGTAGGCGTGGATCGTGGTCATCAAGCCGCGTTCGATGCCGAACTTGTCGTTGAAGACCTTGGCGAGCGGCGCCAGGCTGTTCGTGGTGCACGACGCGTTCGAGATGATGTGGTGGTTCTTCGGGTCGTAGTCCTTCTCGTTGACGCCGATAACGAATGTGGCGTCCTCGTTCGTGGCCGGGGCCGAGATGATGACCTTCTTGGCGCCGGCGTTGATGTGGGCACGCGCCTTGTCTGCATTGGTGAAGAAGCCGGTCGACTCGATCACGATGTCGACACCCAAATCGCCCCACGGAAGGTTGGCCGGGTCGCGGTCGGCGAGCACCTTAATCTTCTTGCCGTTCACGACGATGCTGTCGCCTTCGACCGACACATCGGCCTTCAGCACCCCACCGATCGAGTCGTACTTGAGCAGGTGCGCAAGCGTCTTGGTGTCGGTGAGGTCGTTGACCGCGACGATGTCGAGGTCGGCACCCTGCTCGAGGGCGGCGCGGAAGTAGTTGCGACCGATGCGGCCGAAGCCGTTGATCCCGATCTTGACAGACACAGTTTTCTCCTTGGGTTGGCGCGGTGGCAGCGCCGGAAATGGTGTGGTGGAAATGGCAACGGCCGGGGCTTTGGTCCCCGGCCGCAATGCCGTTACGACAGTAGCAGCAGCCCCTCGGTCTTCTCGCGCGCCGTGGTGAACCGCAGCCCGGCGTTCTGCCAGTTGGCGATGTTCCAGAACGCCTTCACGTAGTCGGCCTT
>JBDUBG010000231.1:0-9161 GCA_040004215.1 Pseudolysinimonas sp.
TGGTCGACGAGACCGGCTGCGACGGCGTGGTGGTCGGGCGCGGCTGCCTGGGCCGCCCGTGGCTGTTCGGCGACCTGGCTGCGGCCTTCCGCGGCGAAAGCCTCAAGGCGCAGCCGTCGCTCGGCGAGGTCATGGCCGCCTATCGCCGGCACGCAGAACTGCTCATCGAATTCTTCGAAGATGAGGGTCGCGGCTGCCGCGACCTGCGCAAGCACGTCGCCTGGTATTTCAAGGGCTATTCGGTCGGCGGCGAGATCCGCGGCGCGCTCGCGACCAGCAGCACCCTCGACGAGATTGACGAGATTCTGACCGGGCTCGACGCCGACCAGCCGTACCCGGGTGCCGACGCCGAGGGGCAGCGCGGCCGGGCCGGCACGCCCAAGCAGCCGCACCTGCCATACGGCTGGCTCGACAGCCGCGAGCTGGGTGCCGCGCACCGCGCCGAGGTTGCCGAGGCCGAACTGCACAACAGCGGTGGCTGACACCGCGGTGCCGGTGCCGGGCTACACCGAGGCCGACGCCGAACGCTGGCTGCCCGAGCAGCACTCCTCGCGGCGCAGCGACTTCGCGCGCGACCGTGCTCGACTGCTGCACTCGAGCGCACTGCGTCGGCTTGCCGTGAAAACTCAGGTGCTGAGTCCGTCGGCTGGTGGCCACGACTTCGCGCGCAACCGCCTCACCCACTCGCTGGAGGTGGCGCAGATCGGCCGTGAGCTGGCGATCAATCTGGGGCTCGATCCGGATATCGTCGACACCGCTTGCCTTGCCCACGATGTCGGCCATCCGCCATACGGCCACAACGGTGAACGCGCGCTCAATGACTGGGCACTCGACATCGGCGGTTTCGAGGGCAATGCGCAAACGTTGCGGCTGCTGACCAGACTCGAGCCGAAGGTCTTTGGCGCCGATGTTGACGGCATCCCTGGCCGCAGCTACGGGCTGAACCTCACCCGCGCCAGCCTCGACGCGAGCTGCAAGTACCCCTGGCCCGAGGCAGACGGCGTGGCTGACCCGAGCGGACGCAGCAAGTTCGGCTTTTACGCAGATGACACGCCCGCCTTCGCCTGGCTGCGTGTCGCTGCCCCGGCGCGAGTGCGCTGCATCGAGGCGCAGGCCATGGACCTCAGCGACGACATCGCATACTCCGTGCACGACTTCGAAGATGCGATCGTCAACGACTACCTCGACGTGCCAGCCCTCAGCGCGCGAGCCGATCACGATGCGCTGGTCGACAGCATGTTCGCCTGGATCGGCGGTGAGATTCCGCACGACGAACTGATTGCCGCGTTCGATCGGCTCGACAACCTCGAAGCGTGGCTGGATTCCTGGGACGGCAGCCGGCGCGACTTAGCCCGGCTGAAGAACCTGACGAGTCAGCTGATCGGGCGCTTCGCGGGAGAGGCGGTGCGCGCGACGCGGGCCACGCATCCCTCCGGCTCGTTGACGCGGTTCGCAGCGGATGTGGTGGTGCCCGCCGAGACCCGCGCCGAGATCGCGGTGCTCAAGGGCATCGTCGCGGCCAACGTGATGTCGACCAACGCACGCAAGCCGATCTATGCGCGGCAGCGCGGCATTTTGACCGAGCTCGCCGACCATCTGTGGGCAACTGGGCCGGTGCATCTCGACCTGGGGTTCCAGGCGGACTGGGCTGCGGCATCCGACGATGTCGCTCGCCGACGAGTCGTGGTGGACCAGGTCGCCTCACTGACCGATGTCTCGGCGAACGCCTGGCACGAGCGCTACCTGAGCTAGCGCGCCGGCGCGATGGTCGGCGAGACGGCGAGCACCGTCGCCTGCACCTTTATGCGCTGCCTGCCACATTCACACCCGCGATGTCGAGCACGTCGAGCACGTGAACCTCCGGCTCGGTATCGGGTCGGCTTCCGCCGAACGCCTTGTCAACGGCGGAATGGATCCGGTCGTCGAAGGCCCGCGTGCAGCTTTCTTCCGAGTCCCAGACGTCGATGTAGCGCAGCCCGCCGTCCTCGCGCCGAACGCAGAGGTGCACGATCAGACCGGCAAGCGGCTCGGAGCCGAGCGACTCCATGACCCGCCGGTACCCGGCCTCGTCGATCGGGACGTCTTGCGTGAATGCGTAGACCATGTCATCGTCTCCTTCAGTTCATCCGAACCACTTTCGGATGAATGTGTACTACTGTGGACGGCGTGACGTCTCCTGTCAATGGCACCCGCAGATATCGCTCGCTGGTGCGTGCCGCTCATGCCGAATCAACCCGGCATCAACTGCTGTCCGCTGCCTGGACTCTGTTCACGGAGCAGGGCTACGCGGCAACTACTGTGGCGCAAGTCGCCCGCGCTGCAGGCACCTCGGTCGACACCCTCTATGCAGCGATCGGCCGCAAGCCCGTGCTGCTGCGGGCTGTCGTGGAATCAGCGATTTCCGGTACCGATCACACGGTTCCAGCTCTGCAACGCGACTACGTCCAGCAGGTGAAAGCCGCTCGGGATGCCGCGACCAAGCTCGAGCTCTACGCCGCGGCGATTGCGGCGATCAGCCCGCGTACGGCGCCGATCTTCATGGCGCTGCGAGATGCGGCACGCACCGATCCAGACTGCGCAGCCCTCGACGCGGAGATCTCGACCCGTCGAGCCGGCAACATGCTCACTTTCGCGCGCGATCTGCGGCAGTCCGGCGACCTCCGTCCGGGCCTGAGCGACGACATGATCGGCGACATTATCTGGGCGACGGCGGGCCACGAGCACTACACGCAACTGGTCGCCGGCCGGGGATGGAGTCCCACGCAATTCGGGGACTACCTGTGCGAGTTGTGGTTCAGCCTGTTCCTGGCCCGGCGCGGCATCCGGGGCCCCTCCTAGAATCAGGGCATGCCCGGCCTCATTCGCAGAAGCGACATCGACGAGGTCAGGGCGCGCATCAACCTCGCAGATGTTGTCGGCGACTACGTGACGCTGAAGAGCGCGGGGGCGGGAACTCTGAAGGGCCTCTGCCCCTTCCATGACGAACGCACACCCAGCTTCAACGTCAACGCCGCGAAGGGGTTTTACCACTGCTTCGGGTGCGGCGAGGGCGGCGACGTCTTCACCTTCCTGCAGCGGATGGACCACACCAGCTTTCAAGAGGGCGTCGAGCGGATGGCCGCTCGCATCGGCTTCGAGCTGCACTACGAGGATGGCGCGCAGGCCACCGAGCACGGCAACCGCGCCCGGCTGCTGGCCGCGAACGCCGCGGCGGAGAAGTTCTTTCAAGAGCAGCTCACCACGCCCGAAGCCCAACTTGGTCGCGACTTCTTGGGCGAACGTGGCTTCGACGCAGCGGCGGCCGCGCACTTCGGCGTCGGATTCGCTCCCAAGTCGTTCGACGTGTTGCGCACCGCCCTGATCGCCCAGGGTTTCAAGGAAGACGAACTCGTCACCGCCGGTCTTCTGAGCACGGGTGACCGTGGCAATGCTTACGACCGATTCCGCGGGCGGCTGATCTGGCCGATCCGCGATATCACCGGCCAGACTGTGGGGTTCGGCGCGCGCAAGCTGCTTCCGGACGACCAAGACAAGGGCCCGAAGTACCTGAACACTCCCGAGACGCCGGTGTATCACAAAAGCCAGGTGCTCTACGGGCTCGACCTGGCCCGGCGCGACATCGCCAAGGGCAAGCAGGTGGTGGTGGTCGAGGGCTACACGGATGTCATGGCCTGCCACCTCGCGGGCATCAGCACCGCGGTTGCCACCTGTGGCACCTCCTTCGGCGTTGATCACATCAAGATCATCCGCCGGGTGCTTGGCGACGTCGCGAACTCAAACACGCAGGGTACCGGCGAGGTGATCTTCACCTTCGACCCCGACGAGGCCGGTCAGAACGCTGCGAGCCGAGCCTTCGCCGAAGAGCAGCGCTTTGCCGCTCAGACCTTTGTCGCGGTAGCTCCCGACGATCTCGACCCGTGCGACTTGCGCAAGATGCGCGGCGATGAAGCAGTACGTCAGCTGATCGCGACGCGCAAACCGATGTTCGAGTTCATGATCAAGCGCCAGCTTGCCGGGCACGATCTCGAGACCGTGGAGGGCCGGGTCGCGGCGCTGCGGGCCTCTGCGCCGGTGGTGGCGGGCATCCGCGATCGCGCGATGAACGTCGGCTACGTACGCAGCCTGGCCGGCTGGTTGGGCCTCGAGCCCGATGAGGTAGGTCGTGCGGTGACGAGTGCCCGCGCGGCGGCCGGACGCGCTCCCGCTCGCAGCGGCCCCGGCTCGGCCACGTCAGGCGGCCCAGACGAGAGCCGCGGCGCGAGCGGGCCGCCCCTCACCGAGGCTCAGTCGGTGACGAGCGCGATCAGCCTGACCGAGCTGCCGACTGACCCGATCACGCGTGGGGAGCGCGACGCGCTGATGGCGATGCTGCAGCATCCGGAGGCGGTGGGCCACGAGCTGATGTCGCGGGCGATGCGGGTGCGGTTCGGCAATCCCACCCTCGCCGTCATTCGCGACGGCATCACGGCCAGCATTGACCAGGCGAGTGCGCCCGAATGGTTGCAGCAGGTCGGGGCGCAGGTGCCCACAGACTTTCTCTCCCTGGTCATCCAGCTCGGAGTGGCACCGCTCCCGCAGCGCGAAGACGCGGTTGCTGCCTATTGCGAGGGCGTCGTGTCTGCGCTGGTCGACCGCGACCTGCTCAGGCAGAAGGCGGAGGTGCTCGGCGCGATGCAACGGGCTAAGTCGGAAGGCGACCACGAGCGCTGGGACCGGCTCAGCCTGGAGTCCGTCGCGCTCGAGACCGAGCGCAGGCAGCTCCGCAAGGAGTAACGGTACGTGTCTGACCGAATCGCATTCCGTTGCGGGAATCTTCCGCTCGCGCCGGAAATCGGCGTCTGAACGTCTCAATGCCGTAAACATCCGCCACCTGGGGCCCGGTTCGATGGAACGGTCCTGAGCGTTGTGTTAGGACTGTCTGAGAACGGGCGGGGCCTCTGGGCGCCCGCCCTGCATCTTGCACAGCGAAACCCACACGAATCACAGTGCACATAACAGGAAGAGGTGGACGGATGCCCATGTCCAACAAGGGATGGCGCGTCGCCGCTGTCGGAAGCGTGGCGGCCCTCGCCCTCGCGCTCACCGGCTGCGCGAGCGGCGGAGGCACGAGCGACGGTGGCTCGAGCAAGGCGATCGTGGTCGGAACGACGGATAAGGTCACGTTCCTCGACCCAGCCGGCTCATTCGACAACGGATCACAGACGGTTCAGACGCAGGTATTTGCGCAACTGATGAACTCGAAGCAGGGCACATCGGATGTCGAGCCCGACATCGCCTCGAAGGCCGAGTTCACGAGCCCGACCGACTTCACCGTCACGCTGAAGCCGAACCAGAAGTTCGCAAACGGCGACAAGCTCACCTCATCTGACGTGAAGTTCACCTTCGATCGTCAACAGAAGATCGCAGACCCCAACGGTCCGTCCTACCTGCTCGCCAACCTGGTGAGCACGGATGCCCCGGATGCCAACACGGTCGTCTTCCACCTGAAGAATGCCAACGATCAGACCTTCGCCCAAGTGCTCAGCACGGTGGCAGGGTTCATCGTTGACGAGCAGGTGTTCTCGGCAGACAAGGTCACCTCTGACAAGGACATCGTCAAGAAGGAGGGGTTCAGCGGTCAGTACCAGATCGACGCATACGACTTCAACAACTTGATCACCTTCAAGACGAACCCGAACTACGACGGACTTCTGGGTGCAGCGAAGACGTCAGCGATGACGCTGAAGTACTACACCGACCCGTCCAACCTGAAGCTCGACGTTCAGCAGGGCAACATCGATGTCGCGTACCGGAGCCTGTCTGCGACCGATCTCGCATCGCTGCGCACTGACAAGAAGGTCAAGCTCGTTGACGGTCCTGGTGGCGAGATTCGCTACATCGTGTTCAACTTCAACACGATGCCCTTCGGCGCCACGACGGCCGATGCTTCGGCGACCAAGGCGCTTGCCGTTCGTCAGGCGGCTGCCGACCTGATCAACCGCGACGAGCTCGCCTCGCAGGTGTACAAGAACACCTACACCCCGCTGTACTCCTATGTTCCTGACGGGTTGAGTGGTGCGACAACCGTGCTCAAGAGCCTCTACGGAGACGGCAAGGGCGGCCCGGATGTCGACAAGGCGAAGAAGGCCCTCGCCGACGCTGGCGTCCCCATGCCGGTCGCGCTCAACCTGCAGTACAACCCGGATCACTACGGCGGGTCGTCAACCGACGAGTACGCACTGGTGAAAAGCCAGTTGGAGGCCTCCGGAGTGTTCAAGGTGAACCTGCAGTCCACCGAGTGGACGCAGTACTCCAAGGACCGTACGACAGACGTCTACCCGGCGTACCAGCTTGGCTGGTTCCCGGATTTCTCCGACGCGGATAACTACCTGAACCCGTTCTTCGGCGCCGACAGCTTCCTGGTGAACCACTACACCAACCAGGCGGTCATCGACGAGATCACCAAGGAGGCGACCGAGCCGGACGCCGCCGCCCGCAAGACGGAGATCGAAGACATCCAGGCCAAGGTTGCCGCTGACTTGTCGACCCTGCCATTGCTGCAGGGCTCGCAGGTCGCAGTGACGGGAACCGACATCTCGGGTGCCAAGCTCGACGGCGCGTTCAAGTTCCGTTTCGGCTCGCTTGTTAAGGGCTAATCCGTTCCTGAACTAACGTGAGAGAGGTGGTCGATTTCGGTCGGCCATCTCTCTCCGTTTTCAGAACGTTCCGAGGGCAAGGAAGCCATGACCACCGTCGCCACCCCGCCGACCGTGCCGCTGCCGTCTGCTCCAGGGCCAGCGCCTGCGAAAAAGCGGCGCGGGAGCAACAGTGTGCTCGGCCGCTACCTGATCATCAGGTTCCTGCTGATCTTCCCGACCATCTTCATTCTGGTGACGATGGTGTTCATGTTGATGCGCATCACCGGCGACCCGCTCACGGTCGCGCTGGGCGGCAAGCTTCCGCCGGATCAGTTAGCGGAACGCATCCATCAAGCCGGCTATGACCGCCCGATTCTCGTGCAGTACTTCGAGTACCTCGGCCACATCTTCACCGGCAACTTCGGCACCTCCGTCACCGACGGTCAGCCGATCTCGCAGATTCTGCTCACTCACGGCAGCGCGACTCTCGAGCTCAGCTTCTACGCGCTGATCGTCGCCTTCATCATCGGCATTCCGCTCGGCCAGGTGGCCGCATACTTTCGGGATCGCTGGCCGGATGCGATCCTGCGCATCTTCGCGATCCTCGCCTACGCGACCCCGGTGTTCTTCGCCGGGTTGCTGCTCAAGCTCGTTTTCGCGGTCTGGTTGGACGTGCTCCCGGTCGCCGGCCGGGCATCAACGCGCACCGAAATCCTGTTCGCGTCGTTGCCGAATCGCACCGGGATCTATGTGATCGACGCCTTCCGCACCGGCAATCCTGACGTGATCGGCGACGTGCTCAGCCACGCCGTGTTACCTGGCGTGGCGCTGGGGTTGTTGACGGCCGGAATCTTCTTGCGACTGGTGAGAACCAACGTGATCGGCACGCTCGGTCGGGACTACGTGGATGCCGCCAGGTCGCGGGGGGTTCGCGAGATCCGGCTGGTGCGTAAGCACGCCTGGAAGCCGGCGCTGATCCCGATCATCACCGTCATCGGTTTGCAGATCGCCGTGCTCCTCGGTGGCGCGGTCCTCACCGAGACCACCTTCGAGTGGAAAGGTCTCGGCTTCGAGCTCGCCTACTACCTGTCGAAGCGCGACTTCGTGGCAGTGCAGGGCATCGTTGCCCTGCTCGCCGTGATCGTTGCCCTCACCAACTTCATCGTCGACATCATCGCCGCTCTCATCGACCCGCGGGTGAGGTACTGATGCGCAGCCTGCGAACCCTCTGGTACCGCCTTCCGGTGGTGCACCAGTTCCGGCAGTCCATTGGGCTGCAGCGGGGCATGCTCCTCACCGGCCTCATCATCACGGGGTTCTTCCTGGTGGCCGCTGCTCTGGCACCGGTCATCTCGCCATACAAGTTCAACGAACTTCGCGATGCGCACGGCTTGTTCGGATCACAGACCCCGCCCAGCGCCGCTCATTTGCTGGGAACTACCGCGGGCGGCTACGACGTGCTCTCCCGTGTCATCTGGGGCACCCAAACGGCGTTCCTGGTGATCGTCGTCGCGATTTTCTTGTCGTTCTTCCTCGGCGTGTTCCTGGGTTTGCTGTCCGGCTACATCGGCGGCTGGCTCGATCGCATCCTGGTCGTCATCGCTGACGCGGTCTATGCCTTTCCCAGCCTGCTCTTGGCGATTGTGGCCGCCATCGTGATCAGCGGCGGTCAGTCGAGCCTGTGGGGCGGAGTGCTGGCGGCGGCGATCTCGATCACCGCGGTGTTCATTCCGCAGTACTTCCGGGTGATCCGCGCCGAAACCGTTCGGATCAAGGCTGAAGCCTTCGTGGAGTCGGCGAAAGTCATCGGGGCCAGCACGCCGCGGATCATGTTTCGTCACGTGCTGCGCAACTCGACCCGAACCCTTCCGCTGATCCTGACGCTGAACAGCTCGGAAGCGATCTTGACGCTCGCGGGTCTCGGCTTTCTCGGCTTCGGCATCGAGCCGACAGCCGCGGCCGAGTGGGGCTACGACCTGAATAAGGCGGTATCGGATGTCACAAGCGGCATCTGGTGGACCTCGGTGTTCCCGGGCCTGGCGATCGTGCTCGTGGTGCTGGGAGTGACGTTGGTGGGCGAGAGCCTCAACGACCTGGCTGACCCTCGTCTGCGTGCTCGGCGCCGCGCCGCAGCCCAGACGCCGGCCGACGCCGCAGCTCTCAGCGAGCCGTTCTCAGAGGCTGCGGAGGAGGTACTGTGAGCGCCGCCAGGCCGGTCCGTCACGCCGCAGACGGTGACCTCGCGGTACGGATCGAACACCTCGACGTGACGTTTGCCACCGACGGCGGAGACGTCGCAGCGGTGAAAGATGTCAGCCTGGATGTTCGCGCGGGCGAAGTGCTGGCGATCGTGGGGGAGTCCGGCAGCGGCAAGACCGTGACGGCCCGCTCGATCCTCGGGCTCTTGCCCGAAACGGCTCGCGTCGATGGCGTCGTGCTCCTGGGCAATGACGACGTCGTCACCGTGAGCGAGTCGCGGCTGCGCGAGCTGCGCGGCACTGAAGTCGCGATGATCTTCCAGGAGCCCTCCTCGGCGCTGAACCC
>JBDUBG010000486.1:0-9157 GCA_040004215.1 Pseudolysinimonas sp.
GGGACGGTCGTCGGCAAGTCGAACACGCTCGACCACCACGATCTGGTCGCCGGCTTGGAGGCGCAGTCTCTTGCGATCCCCGTCATCTGCCGCCTCGATGCGCTGCGAGATCACCTTGATGCTCGGCGCGAAGCCCGCGGCCTGGATCATCGCCGTATAGCTGAGGTTCAGATCGAGCGCGTGCCGCTGCGGAAGCCTGTTGACGAAGGTGCCGGTGCCGTGGCGCCGCGACAGGTAGCCCGCGTCGATCAGTGCTCGATAGGCTTCGCGCACCGTCGCCCGACTGACTCGGAACTGGAGCGACATCTCCTGCTCGTTGGGGAGTCGCTCGCCAATCGGGTACGCACCACTGCTGATCAGCTCCGTGAGTTCCTCACGCACCTGATCCACCAGCGTTGGTCGGCGACCCGCCATCTCACCCTCCCGCAATTGTCGGTCAAGTGTATGGCTCTCGACCCACCGAGCTGCTCGTTCCCCAGCTCAGGCGCTCTCCGCAAATGCCAGAGCGGTCCGCACCTGCGACACGACGTCTTTCTCTCCGGGCAGGATGCCGTCGAAGATCGCGCCGCCGATCGTGAAGCCCCACGCGCCGGCCTCGGCCAGCCCTCGGATCTGCCCCTCAGACACGACTGAGCCCGCCGCGATGACCGGGCCGTGCGACGCCTTCACCACAGCGGCGGTCAGTTCGAGCACGTCGACAGTGCTGTGGCGGTACGCCAGCAGGTCAACGCCGCTGACTCCCGGGATGCTGGTGAGCTGGGCGGCATGCGCGGCGATCTCGTCGATCGTGCCCTCGAGCGCGCTCGGGTGCCCCACGATTCGACCGGGGAACGGCGCCAGTTTGATACTGGTTCCCGCCAGCTTTGCGACCGCCTCGTGGGCAAACTTGCCGCCCAGGATCCAGTCGACGCCCGCCGCCATCGCGGCGTCGATCGAGGCCAACTCGTCCGCCTTGTCGACCGAGACGACCTCAAGGTACACAGTGAGTCCGGCGGCATGCGCCGCATCGGCCAACTCACGCTGCTTCGCGGCGCTCGCACCGACGTCCTTGAAACCGATGTGGCGCAGCCCGGTCGAACTCACAAGTTCGAGCACCTCTCGGGCATTGTCGACGGTGCTGTCGTTGTGGGTGAGCATGAAGATGAACTCAGACATCGGGGTTTCCTCTTTCGGTTGTTCGGGGTCAGGGGTCACAGGTCGATGAGGCCACCGACGTCATGAAGCACATGAGTCGGCGATACGGCGGAGGCTGCCAGCATCTCCTCGGTCGTCGCGCCCGACATCACCAGCACGGAGGCCATGCCGGCGCTCAGTCCCATCGCGATGTCGGTTAACAGACGATCGCCGACCATCGCAGCATCCGACGCCGGCACACCGAGACGGTCGAGGAACGCGTGTGCCATGTGGATGCTCGGCTTGCCAACGATGGTCTCCGCCGTGGCGCCGGTGCAGGCCTCCACCGCGGCGAGCATTGCGGCGCAGTCCGGCAAGCCTCCATCCGGGGTCGGACAGTAGGGGTCCGGATTGGTCGCCACGATCACCGCGCCCGCGCGCACCGCGTGGTAGGCACGCGTGAGTTTCGCATAATCGAAAGTGCGGTCGAACGACACGACGAGCACGTCGGTCACTGCTGGGTCCTCGGTGACCTCGAAGCCGGCTGAGCGCAGTTCGGCGATGAGCAGCGGCTCGGCAATGGCCATCAGCCGGGCGCGTGGATGAATGCGCGTGAGGTAGAGGACCAGCGCGTCGATCGCCGAGATGACCTCGGACGCCTCCGTCGGAATGCCGAGCTTGGTCAGCTTCGCTGCGTAGTCAGCAGAGGTCTCGAGCGGCTTGTTCGTGACAAAGACCACCCGCGCCCCGGTCGCGCGCAGGGCATGGATGACGCGATCGGCTCCGGGAATGAGCTCATCACCGAGGTAGACGGTGCCATCCAGATCGAAGGCGTAACCGCGGTACAGCGGGGCGGTCCGTGACCGCTCGAATCCGCGTTCCGTCGTCTTCTGTGTCACCGCGATGCCCCGTGCCCTCTGGTGAGCGGGTTGCAGGGTGATCCCGCCGCTCGTCCACAATCTAACTCAGTGTCAGACGTCAGACAAGTAGCGGCGTTGGGCTAGCTCCACCTCTCGATGGTCAGGTGGGGAACCTGGTCGGTGAACACGCGGGCCAGCCGCGCACTCGGGTTGACGAGGAAGGTTTGACGGGAGAGCAGCGCGAGCGGCAGATCGAGGTCAGAGTCGGTGTAGAAGACGTCGCCACCCCGCCCCCCGAGGTTGGTCACCTTCTGCTGCCCCATGTTGTGATTCGCATACCGCGCCGAACCGCCATCGAACTGCAAGGTGGTCGCGACCAGGGCAACGCCGGGCAAGCCCACCGCGTCAAGGAAGGCACGCGCGAGCAGCTCTTCCGTGCCCGTCGTCACGATGACCTCGTCGCCGGCTTCCATGTGTCGCGAGACCGCGGCAACGCCAGCCGAGAACGACCACCCCGGATCTCGCCCCAGCTCTGCGCCGATCTCGCCGGCCAGCGCGGCGTACCCGTCGGGCGAGAGCCCCGACAGCGCCGACCGGCCGAGGGTGCGCGACATCCGGATGCGCAGGCGAGGAACTCCGCGCAACGCCAGCCACCCCGCAGCGGGCAGTGCCCCCAGCAGGGCTCGAACCGGATGCGAGGTCAGCCGCCGCTGGATGATCACGGCCATCGTGTCGTGGCGCGCGATCACGCCGTCGAGATCGAAGATGACGCGCTGCGGGGTCGGCACAGAGCTGGTCAGGCGTCGAGCCGCATCAGCCAGGTGTGACGGTCGTCGACGCGGCCGTACTGGATGTCGGTGAGTTCTTGCCGCAGCGACAGCGCGACGCTGTCTTCTGGGGCCAGCTCTGGCATCCAGATGCCGAACTTCTCTGACTTGATCTCGCTGATCTGTGTCACCACCGCTGCGGTCCCGCAGGCGAACGCCTCGATGATCTCGCCCGAGTCGACACCCTCGCGCCACTCGTCGATTGTCACCGGTCGCTGCTCGACGGTGTAGCCGCGATCACGCGCGAGACGCAGCACGGAATCGAGGGTGATGCCCTCGAGAATCGACTCACTGTCTGGCGTGATCAGACGCTTGTCTCGGGTGACGAGCACCACGTTCATGCCACCCAGTTCTTCGAGGTACTTGCCCTCCTGCGCGTCGAGGAACAGCACCTGCGCGCAGCCGTGCTCGTATGCCTCCTGCTGGGCGACCAGCGACGCGGCGTAGTTGCCCCCGGTCTTGGCAGCGCCCATGCCGCCGTGACCGGCGCGGGTGTACGTCGTCGACAACCAGATGGAAACCGGCGCGATCCCACTGCTGAAGTAGGCGCCCGCCGGGCTGCCGATCACATAGAAGTTGACCTTGGCCGCCGGCCGCACGCCGAGGAATGCCTCTTTGGCGAACATGAACGGTCGCAGGTACAGGCTGGTCTCTGGCGCACCGGGCACCCACGCTCCGTCGACGGCCACGAGCTGCTTCAGCGCCTCAATGAAGTACTCGGAGGGCAGTTCCGGCAGGGCAAGGCGGCGCGCGGAACGCTGCATCCTCGCCGCATTCTGATCGGGACGGAAGGTCCAGATCGAACCGTCAGCGTGACGATAGGCCTTGAGACCCTCGAACACCTCTTGCGCGTAGTGCAACACAGCCGCGGCCGGGTCGAGGGAGATCGGACCGTATGGCTGCACGCGCGGACGGTGCCAGCCGCCTCGCTCGGACCAGCAGATGTCAACCATGTGGTCGGTGAAAGTTTTGCCGAAGCCGAGATCTGGCGAGTTGAGCAGAACCTCGCGCTCGGCATCAGTCTTCGCGTTCTCGTTGCGGGTGACCTGCCAGAGCAGGTTCTGGGTGGCCATGGGAAGGAGGTTGATCGCCATGCTGTCTCCGATGTTCGAAAGCGGTGTCTAGTGTGCGCTCATCTGCTGGCGAATCGCCGAGCCGATGTCGGCAGTTGATCTTGCGGCTGAGGTGCGTGCCGCAAGGTCTGCCGTCACCGCCGCGGTCACACGCCCTGCCGCCTCCGGCAGCCCGAGGTGGTCGAGAAGCAGAGCGGTAGACAGGATGGCCGCAGTGGGGTCGGCTTTCTGCAGCCCGGCGATGTCAGGAGCCGAACCGTGTACGGGCTCGAACATGCTGGGGAACGTGCCATCAGGGTTGATGTTGCCCGAGGCCGCAAGACCGATACCGCCGCTGATAGCGCCGGCCAAATCGGTGAGGATGTCGCCGAAGAGGTTGTCCGTGACGATTACGTCAAATCTAGCAGGGTCGGTGACGAAGAAGATCGTCGCGGCATCCACGTGCAGGTAGTCCCAGACCACGTCGGGATGGCGGGCAGCCTCTGCCTCCACACTGCGCGACCAGAGCGATCCGGCATTCGTCAACACATTCGTCTTGTGCACCAGGGTGAGCTTCTTGCGGCGCTTCTCGGCCAGCTCGAAGGCGTATTTCACAACGCGCTGCACGCCGAACGCGGTGTTGACGCTGACCTCGTTCGCGATCTCGTGGTCCGTTCCCACCCGGATGCTGCCGCCATTGCCGACGTACGGCCCCTCTGTTCCCTCCCGCACGACCACGAAGTCCACGTCGCCGGGAGCGGACAGCGGGCTGACCACACCAGGCAGCAGCTTGGTTGGCCGCAGGTTGACGTAGTGGTCGAAGGCAAAACGCAGCCTGAGCAGCAGACCGCGTTCGATGATGCCGCCAGCCAGTTTCGGGTCTCGGGGGTCGCCCCCCACCGCGCCGAGCAACATGACCTCGTGCTTCGCCAATGCCGCCAGGTCGGCATCACTCAAGATCTCGCCGGTCTCGAGGTAGTGCCGGGCGCTGAACGGGTACTCAGTGACCGTCAGCTCGGCCTCGGTGCTGAGCGCCGCCCGCAGCGTCTCAACTGCCTCGGCGATGACTTCTGGTCCGATTCCGTCGCCCGGAATGGTGGCGAGGTCGATGGTGCGAGTCACACGTGCTCCTGCGGATTCGGGGCGCCGTTTCTCGCGCCCATGGAACTGCCAGCGGGCTCCCAGCCACCGCCGCGCGGCGGTGCGATTGCGGGGATTCCGGGTGACGATCAGCCTACCGCGCGGGCCGGACGATCAATCTTGTCCCCCAAATGGGGGACCGGGCAGAGATAGGGTCAGTCTTATGAGTATTGGCCTTGGAATCTTTCTGTTCGTTGTCGGCGCCGTTCTGCGCTTTGCGCTTCGCGTGCAACTGAGTTGGATCAACCTCGAGTTGGTCGGCGATCTGCTGATGGGTGCGGGTGTGGTGGTCGTGATCATCGGCATCGTGCTCATGGTGCGCAAGCGCAGCAGCGTGACAACGGTGCGCACCGCAGTCGACCCCAACAGCGGCGAGAACGTCGCCTCGCGCGAGACGAAAGTCGACCCGCTGCCGTAGCGAGCGATCAACGGTCGGTTGTGCGAATCCGCTCCGTGAGATAGCCGCGCACCGTTTCGTTGTGCTCGAGTGACATCGCCGCCAGGTAGGCGGCCCCTGCTTCGAGGGGGCGATTCGCGCGACGGAGCAGATCAGCCCGAACCGCGAGACTCTGGCGATGTGCGGCGCCGGCCATCTGCGGCATGGCATCTAGCTGCCGAAGAGCGGCGTCGGGACCCGCCGGCCCAAAACTGGATGCCACCGCGCGCGCGAGAAGTGCGGCGGGAGACGGCCACAGTCGGATCAGCGCATCGTAAAGCCGCACGATCTCATTCCAATCGGTGGATTCCCATGACGGCGCAGCTGAGTGCAGACCTGCGAGTCCCGCCTGCAAGCCGAAGCGCCCTCCGCCGCCGAGACCCACGACGGCGAGACCAAGGCCCTCTGAAATCAGAGCGGCATTCCATTTGGTGCGGTCCGCGTGCTCGAGAGTGACAAGGGTGCCACTGTCGTCCTGGCGGGTGGCCGTTCTCGCTTCGGTGAGGAGCAGCATCCCGAGCAGGCCCGCAACCTCAACGTCATCCGGATATGCGCGACGGAGCGCCCGCGCCAGTTCGATCGCCACCTGCGCTGACCGCTCGGTTCGCAGCTCGGAGCCGCGCGACGCCGTATGACCGATGGTGTACAGAACAGAAACGGTGCTCAGCACATCATCCAATCGACCGCGATCGGCGACGTCAGGCAATTCGAAGCGGATCCCGGATGACTCGATCCGCCTCTTCGCCCGGGTGAGCCGAGCGCTCATCGCGCGGTGATCGACGAGCATGGCGTCGGCGATGGCATCGGTGGGTGCCCCCAACACGAAGCGGAGCGCGAGTGCGACTCGCGTCTCGGGGGCGAGTTCCGGCGAACATGCCAGAAGGAGCATTCCTAGGCGGTCGTCACCTCCCGGCGCCTCCAGCTCGATGGCCTCGCCGAGTGGTGCAGAAACGAGCAGGGGGAAACGCTCGCGCAGCGCGACGTCACGTCGCACGGTGTCGACAGCGATTCGTTTCGCCACAGTGGTGACCCAGGCGGCCGGATTCAGGAGCACCTGCCGGTCTCGGGCGACGAGCGCACGAGCAAGCGCTTCCTGCAGCGAGTCCTCAGCCAACTCGACGCTGCCGGTGTAGCGAACGACGGCCGAGAAGATCCGCGACCATTGGCCACGCACCACCTCTGCAAGCTCGGCCGCCGCGTCGCTCACTGTTCAGGCAGATCCATCACCGGGTAGACCTCCACCCATCCATCGGTGGGGCAGAGAGCCGCCAGCGCGCGGACGTCTGCGTCATCCGGAACCTCGATTTCGTAGAAGCCACTCACGATCTCTTTCGTCTCACCGAAGGGACCGTCGGTGAACACGGGTGAGCCTCCGTAGCCATCGACGCGGAAGCCCGCAGCCGGCGGCTCGAGCGCCTCGCCGCCCACCACTTTTCCGCCCGCGGCGGCCACCGCGGCAGAAAATGCATTGTGCTGGGCCCACATCGCAGCCCAGGCCGCTTCATCGGTCTCCGCTACCTGTTCGGCGCTCCATTCCGGCTCGCGGATCAATATCACGTACTGCTTCGACATGGTTTGCCTTTCGTCGCGCGGCCGCAGCCGCATCTAGATTCTGACGTGAAGGCGACGAACGGGCGAGAGGAAATTCGACAACGGTGCCGGAAATCAGTTCGCGACGATATCGATCTCTCGCACATCGTCGGCAGTGATCGCCGTTCGCACCCGGTCGAGCACGCCCTCCGGAACCGGAGAATCCACGGTGACGATGCTGAGCGCCTGACCTCCTGCGCTGAGACGAGCGATCTGCATTCCGGCGATATTCACCCCGGCGTCGCCGAACTCTTTGCCGTAAACGGCAACGATTCCGGGCCGGTCGGCGTAGAACATCACGACGTGGTGGTCGGCGATCGGCACCTCGATGTCGTAGCCGTTCAGGCCGATGATCTTCTCGACCATTTTCGTGCCAGACAGCGTTCCCGACACCTCAACTGTCGTGCCGTCTGCGAGCAAACCGCGCAACGTTGTGGTGTTGCGATAGTCCTTGCTCTCGTCGTTGGTGGTGAGGCTCGAGGTGATCCCGCGCTGCTCGGCGAGGAGCGGAGCGTTCACGTATGACACGTTCTCGGTGACCTGATTGGTGAAGTAGCCCTTCAACGCAGCCAAGCGGTACACGCTGACGTCGTAGGCGGCGAGTTCGCCGTTCACCTCCACCTCGAGCGAGGTGAGCGCGCTGTGCCCTGCGACCGAAGCCAGGATCTGGCCGAGCTTCTCGACGAGTGAGATACCCGGCCGCACGACGGGGTCGATGATTCCTCCGGCGACGTTGACGGCATCCGGCACCAACTCGCCGCCGAGCGCAAGCCGCACCGACTTCGCCACCGATACGCCGGCCTTCTCCTGCGCCTCGTCGGTCGAGGCTCCGAGGTGCGGTGTCACGACAATGTTCGGCAGGCCGAGCAGCTTCGAGTCGGTCGGCGGTTCTGTGACGAACACGTCGAGGCCGGCGCCCGCGATGACGTTGTTCGCCAGGGCATCGGCGAGCGCATCCTCGTCGATCAGTCCTCCGCGTGCGACGTTGACGATATATGCGGTCTTCTTCATCTTGGCGAGTTCGGCGGTGCCGATCATGCCGGTGGTCTCTGGCGTTTTCGGCATGTGGATCGTGATGAAATCCGACTGGGCAAGCAGGTCATCAAGGCTCAGCAGTTGCACGCCCATGTGTTGGGCGCGCGTCGCGGTGACGTAGGGGTCATACGCCACCACATTCATCCCGAAGGCCTGCAGCCGAGTCGTGATCAGCGCGCCGATGCGACCGAGACCGATGATGCCGACGGTCTTCTCATACAGTTCGGCGCCCGTGTACTTGGAGCGCTTCCACTCCCCCGCCGAGAGACTCTCGTTCGCGGCCGGAATGTGACGCGCAATGCTCAGCAGGTGACCGATGGTCAGTTCAGCTGCGCTGATGATGTTCGAGGTCGGCGCGTTGACCACCATCACACCGGCTTCGGTAGCTGCCTTGATGTCGACGTTATCGAGCCCGACCCCGGCGCGAGCAACGACCTTCAGCTGCGGTGCGGAGGCGATGGCCTCGGCATCCACCTGCGTGGCGGAGCGAATCAGGATGGCGTGGGCATCGGCGAGCGCAGCGAGCAGCGCGGGCCGATCGGTGCCATCAACGTTACGGACGTCGAAGTCGGGGCCAAGAGCCTCGAGGGTAGCGGGCGAGAGTTGTTCGGCGATCAAGACGATCGGCTTGGCCACGAGAATGATCCTTCGGGGTCGGAGATCCGGCCTTGGCAGTGGCGGGCTCGGCGTTCCGAGTTTAGTGGGTGCGACGATAGAGCTATGACTCACCAAGACGCCCGATGACGCCGACCGACGTGGTGCAGCTGGTGCTGCGCATTCTGCTCGCGGCCACGTTCGCGTTCATGGGTGTCACCCACTTTTTGCCGAAGCCGCGGCGCGGCATGCGAGCGATGATCCCTCCGGCACTTCGGCGACCCGGGATGCCCTCCCCCGCGCTCCTCGTGGCGTTCACTGGCGTCGCCGAGCTGGCGGGGGCTGCAGGCCTGTTGGCGCCCTGGCCGCTGCTGCGCCTGATCACGGGAATCTGCCTGGTGGTGTTCCTGATCCTCGTGTTCCCCGCGAATGTCTACGCATCGCAGCATCGCGAGAAGTTCGGAAGGGCCGCAATCCCGTTCTGGCCCCGCTTCATCGGCCAGTTGGTGC
>JBDUBG010000167.1:0-2722 GCA_040004215.1 Pseudolysinimonas sp.
TGACCTGGACCAATTTCGTGCCGGTGATGACGATCAGGATCTCCTGCTGGTTGTCGTCGCTCGAGGGTGCCGCGTAGAACGCGCTGTCGCCGAGGCCCGGCACCGAGACCGCCCCGGTCGAACTCACCATGAACTGCTGCTCGCTCGTGAAGTCGCCCGTGTTCACCTCCACCGAAATGCCGCCGTCGTATGTGCATTGCGCACCACCGAACCCATCGGGCGAGAGTTCGTCACCGTGGTCGTAGTGCTTCCCGGTGATCGACGAAAGCTTCGATGGCGACAGGAGGGCGCAGGTTCCGGTCGCGGCCGAACCGCCGCCCGAACCAGCAGAGGAGTCACCACCGGCAGCACCGGCGGTCGATGAGGCAGTACCCCCAGCAGAGCCCGGCGCCGACCCTCCTCCACCGAGTCCCGGGCCCATTGAACAGCCGGCGAGGAGAGTGAGCGCCGCGGCGCCCACGAGTACGGGAAGCAGTCGAGAGGTCATGTCGAGCACGTTACGAATGGTGCGTAATACCGACGTAACGGCGGGTCCTCAGCGGTCGAGCTGCAGCCTGTGCCAGCTCATCGTCGTGACGGCGCCAAAAATCACGGGCACCGTCGCCACGAGGGCGAGTGCCAACGGGGGGACCGCCGTCGGCGATATCGCCCAAAGGGACGGTGCTGCGACCGGGTACCAGGCGCCGATCCCGGAGACCACGACAATCTGAGCCGAGGCCATAATCCCCACCGTCACGGCGACTCCGGGCAGGAGGCCGCGACCGAGAGTCGAGGCCCACGCGGCAGGGACTGCCAGGAATGCCGAGAGGAAGCACAGCACGGCGATCCGGCCGAGAGCCGTCCAGTCATTGACGGCGGGAGTACCGAATCCGAGGATTGCGCCCAGCAGCAGCACGGCGAGGGCGAGGGCCACCGAGACGATCGCAGCCGTGAGTGCCAGCACCGCCAGCTTCGCCATGGCTATCGTCGGTCGACTCACGGGCAGGGCGAACAGCCCGCTGATCGTACCCTCGGCGAACTCGCGGCCGAACATCCAGCTCACGACTATCCCGAAGGTGAGCAACGCGCCGGCACCGGTGATCTGCACAGAGGTGGCCAGGAGACCCGGCCAGCCAGCCTGCGCCGCCGAGGGACCCAACTTCGCAACCGCACCCACGTTGCCGGCGAGCACTTCCGCAGCAAATGAGCCAGCCAGTGCCGCGACACCGGCGATCAGGATGGTGGCGGCCGCCACCACCACGCGCGCCGAACGAGACTTGCGTAGTTCGACCGCGAACGCTGTGGCGAACGCCCACCGGCGGTTCATGCGCGCACCGGCACAATGGTGCGCGATTCGTCGTCGGCGAGCACCAACGCGAAGAAGGCGCGTTCAATATCGTCGATATGCGGGTCGAGGGTGCCCACGACCCGGCCAGCATTGACCACGGTGATCCGAGTGGCCACCCGGGCGACCTCGTCGAGGTGGTGACTCGACACGAGGATTCCGGCTCCGGCCGCCGCGCGTCTGACGAGGGCCTCGCGCACGAGCACCACCCCAGACGGATCGAGCGAGTTGGTGGGCTCGTCGAGCACGATCAAGTCCGGGTCGTGCACGAGCGCGGACGCGATGCCGAATCGTTGCCGGTTGCCGAGGGAGAGCGCACGTGCGCGCTTCGGTGCATACCGGACGATGTCGAGCGCGGACAGTGCTCGGTCGACGGACGAGGCTATGCGCGATCGGGAGACTCCGTTCAGGCGGGCGCCGAGCTCGAGATTCGCGCGTCCGGTCAGCTCGCCATAGGCGAGCGGGTACTCGATCAGGTGACCGACGCGCGACCACACGGCAGACGGGATGTCGGGCAGCCGGTATCCGAGCAGAAAGACGGTCCCGGCATCCGGGCGCAGCATCCCGAGCAACAGGCGCATCAGCGTGGACTTGCCGGCGCCGTTCAGACCGACCAGCGCGTGGATCTCGCCCGCCTCCACATCGAGGTCGATCCCGTTCACCCCGGCCCCGTCGCCGAAGGACCGCGCCACCCCGCGCGCCGATAGACGCAGTTCAGGCACGCGAGCACTCCACAACGTCGAGTGCCGCGAGGATCGCCTCGCCCAAAGGTCGAGCGTCTGCTGTCGCCCAGACGAACAGGCCTGCCGTGATGGCGGCCATGAGCGCGGCCGCCGCCACGGCGGCAACTGCCGGATCGGCGCCGTCGCGAATCAGCTGGGCCACCACGACGGCCTCGCTCTCGGCAGAATGGTCCACCATCGCCGCACGCAGGGATGGTGTGCGAGCCACGATCCGAACTCGGCGGCGCGTCTCGTTCGATGCCGGTTCTGGCAGCATCTCCCACGCTGCGCGCGTCCCCCGACTGGCACGCAGTAGGGCGGGGTCTCCCAGCGGTTGGCCGGCGATCCCAGCAACGATCATCGGGTCGTAGGGGTCGTCGAGCAGCACCCTGTCTTTCGAGGCGAAGTGCCGGAAGAAGGTCATCTCGGTAACACCCGCGGCCGCCGCGATCTGCGCGGTTGTCGTTTGGTCGTAGCCGCGCTCCTCGAAGAGTTCGAGGGCGTGTCTTTGCAGAAGCTCGTGCGTGCGCGCATAGCGCCCCCGCGCCGCAGGGGTGCTGCTAGGAGTGGTCACGCATCGATGTTAGTCACTAACAATCAAGGGAGTCAAGGGACACGGCACCCCGTGGCACTCGCTATGCGCCCGCGTTCGCGCCGAACGCGTTCGGAGCAATCA
>JBDUBG010000155.1:0-2719 GCA_040004215.1 Pseudolysinimonas sp.
GGGCACCGGCCGATTCAGGCGAGCCCGCGGCATCCGCCATCAGAGATGACCAGCCGCGCGCGAGGGCTTCGAGAGTCACGCAGGGGCAGGGGGCGCCGCATCCATCGCCCACAATGTCGTCGTCACCCAGCTGCATACCGCACCGTTCGGCGATGAGTGCAAGCACGGCACGCTGCACCTCGCCGGTTCGGTCGAGGTAGCGCGTCGGATCGGCGCCGAGGTGCGCGCCCAGGGTGAGGAACCCGGTGTGCTTGCCCGAGCAGTTGTGGCGCAGGCGCGTGGGGGCCCCGCCGTTCGCCAGATAGTCGTCGGCGATCGAGGCCAGGTACGGCAGCGCTGCGCCGCACTGGAGGTCGGCTTCGCTCAAGCCCAGCCGAGCCAGCCACGACTCGACGGCAGCGACGTGCCCGTCTTCGCCGTTGTGGCTCGCGCAGGCCAAAGTGAGTTCGGATGCCGTCACTCCGAGCGCATCCGCCGCACCCGACTCGACCATGGCGAGCGCCTGCAGCGGTTTGGCCGTCGAGCGCAACGGCAGCCGTCGGTCGATCTCGCCGAACGCCTCGACGACGACGCCACCACCACCGACGCTGCCGCCACCGCCACCGCCACCACCGCGCCCGTCGAACACCACCGCGTTGACCCGCGACTCCATCTCGAGCACAGAGCCACGCGCGGTCTGAACGGTCAGGGCATCCGGCGCCATGGCTTCAGTGTGTCACTCGGCGGGGGTCGACACCCGAGGTCGCATCCGACGAAGGATCAGGCTGATCAGGCCCGCAACCAGCAGCGCGCCAGCCACCCCGTTGAGGGCGCCGCCGATGGTGTCGCTGAGGTAGTGCACCCCGATGTAGAGGCGCGACACACTCACCAGCAGAGAGAGCACCGCGAAGACGACCACGATCGCCACGCGCGGCGCTCGCTGCGACGCCACCAAGAACAGGGCAGTCGCGAGGGCGGCAACGAAGGCGACGTGGCCGCTCGGGTAGCTGAGCGTCGCCGGCGAGATGTTCAGGGAGTGGGGGAGGTCAGCGATCACCGGGCGCGGCTCGTGCACCACGTACTTGACGACAAGACAGCTGACCCAGCCCGCTCCGGCCACGATGCAGGTGATGAGTGCGGTACTCCAATCGCGCACGACCCAGAGCACGGCGAAAGTGACGAGCAGGATCACCGCCACCACGACCGGCTGGTCGAGATGGTCGAGGGCTCCGGCGAGGGCGTCGAGCGCCGCGCTGTGCTGCCGGTTCAGCGCGACATCGAGCGGAAGCTGCGCGGCGCCGATGGCGGGCACCAGCCTGACCAGGAATCCGAGGGCGAAGGTCAGCACGAACAGCACGATCGTGATGATCACCCAGTGCTGCGGAGCGATCGGCTGGCGGAGTTGTCGGGTACCCATGAAGACATCCAACCGCATCCCCGATGCCACTGACCTCCACGTGGCCCTCGCCCGATCCGCATCCGAACGACTACCCTCGCCACATGACACCGGAGTCGCCGATTCTCGCGCGCATTCGCGACGCTGTCATCGGCGACGACCAGCTCATGGTCGGGCCGTTCGGGCCGCGACGCGTGACATACGCCGACTACACGGCGAGCGGGCGGGCACTCGGCTTCATCGAAGACTTCGTGCGCGATGAGGTGCTGCCGCGTTATGCGAACACGCACTCAGACTCGAGCGGAACCGGGCTGCAGACCTCGCGCCTGCGCGAAGACGCGCGCGCCATCATCCATGCGGCCGTCCACGGCACCGACGACACGGTTGTCATCTTCACCGGCAGCGGCTCGACCTCGGCGATCAACAAGCTGGTCGGCATCCTGGGTCTGCGCATCCCGGCCGCCCTCGACGAGCGGTTCGGGCTGAGCGCGACCATCCCGGCTAATGAGCGGCCGGTCGTGTTTATCGGGCCGTATGAACATCACAGCAACGAGCTGCCGTGGCGTGAGTCGATTGCCGATGTGGTGACGATCCACGAAGACGCCGATGGGCATGTCGACATCGAGTGCCTCACCGCCGAGCTGGAGCGCTACGCCGACCGGGTCGTGAAAATCGGATCGTTCAGTGCGGCGAGCAACGTGACCGGCATCCTGACCGACACCGCCACCATCACCCGTGTGCTGCATGAGCACGGCGCGCTCGCCTTCTGGGACTACGCCGCCGCAGGCCCGTACGTCGACGTCGACGCCTCGAACGAAGACGCGGTGTTTCTCTCGCCGCACAAGTTCATCGGCGGGCCGGGCACCCCGGGTGTGCTCATTGTCAACCGAAAGCTGCTGACCAACGCGGTTCCGGATGACGTCGGCGGCGGCACCGTTGCCTACGTCAACCCGCTCGAGCACCGTTACATCACCGACCCCGCGCAACGCGAAGAGGCGGGCACGCCGGCGATCATCGAGTCGATCCGTGCCGGCCTGGTGTTCGCGCTGAAAGACGCGGTCGGGGTCGAGACGATTCACGAACGCGAGCACCAGTTCTTGACCAGGGCGATGAGCGAATGGGGAGCGCATCCGTCGATCCAGATCCTCGGCAGCCCCACGGCCGACCGGCTCTCGATTGTCTCGTTCGTCATCAAGCGGCCCGGCGAGCGCTACCTGCACCACAACGTGGTGGTCGCGATTCTCAACGACCTGTTCGGCATCCAGGCCAGGGGTGGATGCTCGTGCGCGGGCCCATACGGACACCGCCTGCTCGGCATCGACCTCGAGCGGTCGCACGCCTTCG
>JBDUBG010000169.1:0-9092 GCA_040004215.1 Pseudolysinimonas sp.
GGGGGTGACGGCGTCGCGCGCGATCGGCTACGCGCAGGCGATCGCGCAACTCGACGGCATTCTGAGTGAAGACGCCGCAATCGAGCAGGCCGCAACCCTCACCAGGCGCTACGCGAGGCGACAGGTGGGGTGGTTCGGGCGATACCGCGGAACGCACTGGTTCGACGCTGACGATTCGGAGCGCGTCAAGCTGGCTCTCGCCGCGGTCCAAAGCGGTGCGAGCGCAACGCCGCTAGCCTGAATCTGTGAGCACGGCACTCCACTTCACCAAGGGTCACGGCACCGGCAACGACTTCGTGCTGTTCGCCGACCCCGATGGCGAGATCGAGTTGGATGCCGACGCTCTCGCCGGCATCGCCGACCGCCACTTCGGGGTGGGGGCCGACGGGGTCATCCGCGCGGTGAAGTCGTCCCGGCTCGCCGCCGGAGCCGAGGCGCTGGCCGAAGACTCCGCCGCCGAGTGGTTCATGGACTACCACAACGCCGACGGGAGCCCCGCCGAGATGTGTGGCAACGGCATCCGGGTATTCGGCAGCTTTCTCATTCAGAACAAACTGATCACGCTGGATATTGGCGAGTCGATCCTGATCGGCACGCGAGGTGGTGTGCGCGAGTTGACCCGCACTGCCGACGGATTCGAGGTCGACCTGGGCCCGTTTGTTGTGCTCGACAGTGAAGTGACGGTGGCGGCGAAGCATCTCGCGGTCGATCGTCCCGGGCTGCCGGTCGGTGTCGGCAACCCGCATGTCGTGGTGGCACTTGCCGATGATGCAGAGCTTGACGCCCTAGATCTCGGCGAAGCGCCGGTGGTGTCTCCGGTTCCGCCGGACGGCGCCAATGTCGAATTCGTTGTTCCTGCCGACCCCTTGGTTGTCGACGGTGTTGGCCGCATCCGGATGCGGGTGCACGAGCGCGGAAGCGGCGAGACGCTGTCCTGCGGCACGGGAGCCGCGGCCGCGGCGCTGGCCATCCGCCACTGGGCGGGAGCCAATGCCCCCGATATCTGGCGGGTGGAGGTGCCTGGCGGCATTGTCGGAGTGCGCGTACTCGCCACGAGCGCCGGCCAGCACGTGGCATTGAGCGGCCCAGCCGAGCTGGTCTACACAGGAGATCTCACCATCTGAGCACCGCGTTAGACGAGGGGCAGGGTGATCTCTTGCGTCGTCCCGGTGCCGCTTCTGCGCCGCGCACGCAGCACCCGGTAGCCCTTGTTGGTGGCCGCCCGGGTGATCGCGAAGTCGATCGGCAACTCCGCCTGGAGCCAGCGGTGCAGAGAGTCTGAGCCCAGGTTGCGCTGCACGACGAGCCAGGCATCCGTTCCCGGCTGCAGGCGTGGAAGCCAGTCGAGCAGCATCGCATGCAATTCGTTCTTACCGACGCGGATCGGCGGGTTCGACCAGATCGACATGAACTCGACGTCTGAGGGAACATCGTCGGGCGTGACGGCGTTGACATTCTTCAAGCCGAGAGTTTCGGCATTTCGACGCACCAACTCGAGAGCTCGCTGATTAACGTCAACGGCCCAGACGGTGGCGCGGGGAGACTCTAAGGCGAGAGTGAGCGCGATCGGGCCCCAGCCGCAGCCGAGGTCGAGCAGGTTTCCGCCGGGCGGCGGCGTTGGCACGTTGCCCAGCAGGACCTGGGTTCCGGCATCGACCCGCTCGGGGCTGAAAATGCCGTTCGACGTCGTCAGATCGAGACGACGACCAGCCAGCTGAACCGAGATCGTGCGTGGCACCATCTCTCCTCCCGGTGTCGCAGAGAAGTAGTAATCCGGGGGGACCATGCAGAGAACCTATCGAAAACAAGGAACTAGGGTTAAACGATCATGAGCGCGAACGACGATCAGATGCTGGACCGGGTTCTCGCCAGCGACGATGCGAAGGCCAGTGGCGTGAGTCGCTTCGGCCCGGATGGCGCACTCGGGCAGGCACAGGCACTGCAGACCGAAGGCGTCACCCGTGACGTCGACGGCTTCGGAAATCCGGACGACACCGATGGCGAGCAGTTCGACCGCGATGCTCGAGCATCCCTGCGCCGCGTGGGTGGCTTGAGCACCGAGCTCGAAGACGTCACCGAGGTCGAGTATCGGCAGCTCCGACTCGAGAATGTGGTGCTGATCGGGGTGTACTCGGGCCAGGGTCTCGACGATGCGGAGAACTCCCTTCGTGAGCTCGCAGCCCTGGCCGAAACTGCCGGCGCGGTAGTGCTCGACGGTTTGCTGCAGCGTAAGCCTCATCCCGATCCCGCGACCTACCTCGGGCGTGGCAAGGTCGAAGAGCTGGCGGCCATTGTTCAGTCGCTGGGCGCCGACACTGTTGTTGCCGACACCGAACTCGCGCCCAGCCAGCGACGAGCTCTCGAAGATGCTGTCAAGGTGAAGGTCATCGACCGCACCGCTGTCATTCTCGACATCTTCAGTCAGCACGCCAAGAGTCGTGAGGGCAAGGCGCAGGTAGAGCTTGCGCAGCTCGAATACCTGCTGCCGCGCCTCCGTGGCTGGGGCGAGTCGATGTCGCGTCAGGCCGGAGGTCAGGTCGGGTCAGGCAACGGCATGGGCAGTCGTGGACCGGGTGAGACCAAGATCGAACTCGACCGTCGCCGCATCCACACCCGCATGTCGCGACTGCGCAAGCAGATCAAGGGCTTCGCGCCCGCCCGAGAGGCCAAACGCGCCAACCGTGACCGCTACGAGGTGCCCAGCGCGGCCATCGTCGGCTACACCAATGCCGGCAAGTCGAGCCTGCTGAACCGGATGACGCGTGCCGGGGTGCTGGTGCAGAACCAGTTGTTCGCCACCCTCGACCCGACCGTGCGGCGCACCGAAACCCCGGACGGCCAGTTGTACACGCTGTCGGACACGGTGGGATTCGTGCGCAACCTCCCGCACCAGCTGGTGGAGGCGTTTCGCTCGACCCTGGAAGAACTCGGCAACTCCGACGTCATCGTGCATGTCGTCGACGCCGGGCACCCAGACCCTGCCGCTCAACTCGCCACCGTGCGCGACGTGATCGGCGACGTCGGCGCACGGGATCTGCCGGAGATCATCGCCTTCAACAAGAGCGATCTGGTCGACGACGATCAGCGGATGCTGCTCCGCGGACTGGAGCCGACTGCCGTGTTCGTGTCGGCCCGCACCGGCGAGGGCGTCGAAGAACTGCTCGCGCGCATCGCGGCGGCGTTGCCGCATCCCGATGTCGAACTCGAGTTGTTGATTCCGTACGACCGCGGCGAGCTGGTGGCGCTTGCCCATGAGCGAGCACGCGTGACCGAGACCCGGTATGTCGAACGCGGCACCTGGTTGACCGTGATGGCGACTCAGCGGGTGGCTGAGCAGCTCAAGGCCGCGGTGAGCCGGGGAACGGCATCCGACGCGTTGACGCCGTCCTGACGCGTCCCGGCACGAGACGACCCGACTCTCGAGCTGGCTACACGCTGCGAAGTACCGCAACGATCTTGCCGAGCACCTCGGCCTGATCGCCCATGATCGGCTCGAAGGCCGAGTTGCGGGGGAGGAGCCAGGTGTGACCGTCGCGCTGCCTGAGCACCTTGACGGTCGCCTCACCGTCGAGCATGGCGGCGACGATCTCGCCGTTCTCGGCTGAGTTCTGCTGCCGAACGACCACCCAGTCGCCATCGCAGATGGCGGCGTCGATCATCGACTCACCGACCACCTTGAGCATGAAGAGGTCACCCTTGCCAACCAGTTGGCGGGGGAGCGGGAAGATCTCGTCGATCTGCTGCTCTGCCGTGATCGGAACCCCGGCGGCGATGCGCCCCACGAGTGGAACCATTGCGGCATCCGCCACAGACGGGCCGGAGTTCTCGGTATCAGAGGATCCCACCTCGATGAGCACCTCAAGCGCGCGCGGCCGGTTCGGATCGCGGCGCAGGTATCCGCTCAGTTCGAGTTGATTGAGCTGGTGGGTAACGCTCGACAGTGAGGCAAGGCCGACCGCATCTCCGATCTCGCGCATGCTCGGCGGATAGCCACGCGACGAGACCGAGCGCTGGATCATCTCGAGGATCGCTTGTTGCTTCTCGCTCAGGCTGGTGCGCCGGCGGGTGCCAGTGCGGTCCGGGATGCCCTCGCTCATGCCTGCCTCGCTCATGTCGGCTCCTCTTGGCCGATGATCGGCCCTCTGTCGGTGGTGGCTGATCGAATCAGTTCCAACGATCGAAACTGTATCCGCTTTGCGGGGATGCGGCAAACATCTGTTCGAGTGTGTCGCGAGATTCCTCTCGGAACCCCGTCGAAACACTTGAACATATGTTCGATCGAATGTATGTTCGGAACACAGGTTCGCATCTGAGCCTCCGGCCGAGGTCCGGATGCGCAACCTGTCCAGCTTTTACCCCAAGGAGTCACCATGAGCGCCATCGCGATGAGCACCAGCAGCTTTTCCCCGCAACCGCACCTGCACATCACTCGTCGAGGTCGCGCCGTGCTGGCGCTCGCTGTTGCCATTCCGCTGGCCATTGGTGCGGCAGTCGCCGGGATCGGTGCCGTGGGCGCTAGCGCCGGCACTGACTCGAGCACGGCGACGTTTCAGTACGTCACGGTCAGTGCGGGTGAGTCCCTCTGGCAGGTCGCCGAGTCGATCGCGCCCACGGCAGACCCGCGCGATGTTGTCGCCGACATTCTGAGCCTGAACAACCTGAGTTCTGGCGAAGTACAGCCGGGTCAGCAGCTCGCGATTCCGAGCACGTACGAGAACTAGACGCCGTCGCGAACTTCCCCCCACGCCGCCCGGCGCGGGCACCGACCCCCCTCGGAGCCTGCGCGGGGCGGCTCTTTTGTTCGTCGATAGAGTTGCTCGGTGGCCTCGTTCTCCGACCTCCCGATCCGTGATGACCTGAGGGGCCAACATCCCTATGGGGCACCGATGATTCCGGTGCGATACGCCCTGAACGTCAACGAGAACACGCACCCGATTCCCGAGTCGGTCGCGCGTGACATTGTCGAGTCTCTGGCGCGCGCCGTGCTGACGATTAACCGCTACCCGGATCGCGAATTCACCGAGCTACGAGAGAACCTCGCCGCCTACCTGGGCGAGGGGATCACGCCCGAGCAACTGTGGGCGGCCAACGGGTCCAACGAGATCATCCAACAGACGTTGCAGGCGTTCGGCGGGCCTGGGCGCAGCGTTCTCGGGTTCCCGCCCACCTACTCGATGCATCCGATCATCGCCGCTGGCACCGGAACGGAGTGGCTGACCGGTGCGCGCGACGACGACTACCGGATCTCGCCACAGACCGCGGTCGCGGCCATCGAGGCGCAGCATCCGGATCTGGTCTTCTTCTGCGCGCCGAACAACCCGACCGGTACGCCCGTGCCGCTCGCCACCATCGAGGCCGCATACGACGCCACCGACGGCATCGTGTTCGTCGACGAGGCATACGCCGAGTTCATGCCGCCGGGAGCACCCAGCGCGCTGACGCTCCTGCCCGGGCGCGAGCGCCTCGTAGTCTCGCGGACCATGAGCAAGGCCTTCGCATTTGCGGGGGCTCGGTTGGGTTATCTGGCGGCGGATCCCGCGGTTGCTGACGCGCTCCGGCTCGTGCGCCTGCCGTACCACCTGTCGGCGCTGACCCAGGCGGCGTCGGTCGCGGCGTTGCACCATGCACCCGAAATGCTCGCCATGGTCGACGACATCGCGGCGCAGCGCGACAGGATGCTGGCGGAGCTGCCGACGCTCGGGTACCGCGTTTTCGAGAGCCACGCGAACTTCGTGCTGTTTGATGGCCTGGATGACCCGGCCGCGACGTTCACCGCGCTGCTGGAGCGCGACATCCTGATCCGCGATGTCGGGATCCCTGGGGCGCTACGCGTGACGGCGGGGACGACAGACGAGACGTCGTTCTTCCTCGAGTCATTGGCCGATTTGGGACCAGGAGGGGCCCGATAGGCTTGCCGACATGGCATCTGGGAGGACAGCGACCCTGACTCGCGAGACGAGCGAGTCGAGCATCGACCTGTCGATCGATCTGGACGGCACCGGCGCGTCGAGCATCCACACGACGGTCCCGTTCTTCGACCACCTGCTGACCGCGTTCGCCAAGCACTCATTGGTTGACCTGACCGTCACCGCCCAGGGCGACACCGAAATCGATGTGCACCACACGGTCGAAGACACGGCCATCGTGCTCGGCACCGCCATCAGGCAGGCGCTCGGCGAGAAGAAGGGTATCGCGCGCTTCGGCGACGCACTCGTCCCGCTCGATGACGCCCTGGCCCAGGCTGTTGTTGATGTCTCAGGCCGCCCGTACCTGGCGCACACAGGCGAGCCGGACGGCTTCGAGTACCACCTGATCGGCGGCCACTTTACCGGCTCGATGGTGCGTCACGTCTTCGAGGCCATCTCGGTCAACGCGGGGTTGACCGTGCACATCAAGCTGCTCGCGGGCCGCGATCCTCACCACATCGCCGAGGCAGAGTTCAAGGCGTTCGCGCGCGCCTTCCGTCAGGCCGTCGCGCTCGACCCACGGGTCAGCGGAGTGCCGTCGACGAAGGGCGCCCTGTAGCCGTGGCCGCGCAACCCACCGTCGTCGTCCTCGACTACGGCTCGGGCAACGTGCACTCGGCCGCCAAGGCGCTCGAGTTGGCGGGTGCTCGCGTCGAACTGACCCGGGATCGCTCCGCAGTGATGGCCGCCGACGGCCTCGTTGTGCCGGGTGTCGGCGCCTTTGCCGCGGTCATGCAGCAGCTGAACGCGGTGCGTGGCGGCGAGCTGATTGGTCGCCGGCTGGCGGGTGGCCGCGCGGTGCTGGGCATCTGCGTCGGCATGCAAGTGCTCTTCGACCGCGGCATCGAGCGTGGCGAAGACACCGCGGGGCTCGGGGAGTGGCCGGGACTGGTCGACGAGCTTGAGGCTCCGGTGCTGCCGCACATGGGGTGGAACACCGTGGATGCCCCCGCCGACTCGACGCTGTTTGACGGCATCGCCGACCAGCGCTTCTACTTCGTGCACTCCAACGCTGCTCGCAGTTGGGACCTGGACCCGATCGGCCCCTTTGCCCACCCGCAGGTGACCTGGGCTCGGCACGGTGACCGCTTCGTGGCGGCGGCCGAGAACGGCCCGCTCTCTGCGACCCAATTCCACCCCGAGAAGTCGGGTGAGCCGGGCATCCGGCTGCTCGGCAACTGGCTCAGGAGCCTCTAAACCATGACCGAAACTCTCCCCACTCTCCCCACTCTCACCCTGCTCCCCGCAGTGGATGTCGCAGACGGCCAGGCGGTTCGCCTGACGCAAGGCGCGGCGGGCAGCGAGACCAGCTATGGCTCACCGCTCGACGCGGCCGAGGCGTGGATCGCGCAGGGCGCCGAGTGGATCCACCTGGTCGATCTCGACGCGGCATTCGGTCGCGGCGACAACCGCCGAGTGATCGCGGAGGTCATCAACGCGACCCCCGTGACCGTGAAGATCGAGCTGTCTGGCGGCATCCGCGACGATGCGAGCCTCGACGCGGCATTGGCGACGGGCGCCGCGCGGATCAACCTGGGCACGGCAGCACTTGAAAACCCGGAGTGGGCCGCTCACGTGATCGCACAGCACGGCGAGGCGATCGCGGTCGGGCTCGACGTGCGCGGCACCACACTCGCGGCTCGCGGCTGGACGCAGGAGGGCGGCGATCTCTGGGAGGTGCTTGCTCGCCTCGAGGAGGCAGGGTGCGCGCGTTACGTGGTCACCGACGTGACCAAAGACGGAACGCTGAGGGGCCCGAACTTGGAGTTGCTGAGCGAGGTGATGACCCGAACCACACGGCCGGTGGTGGCATCCGGCGGCATCTCGAACCTCGGCGACATCGCAGCACTGCGCGCGTTGGTTCCGCTCGGACTCGAGGGCGCGATTGTGGGCAAGGCCCTGTACGCGGGTGCGTTCACGCTCATCGAGGCGCTGGATGTCGCGGGCTCAGGTGTCGCCGACCGCTGACTCGGCGGGCGTCCCGTTCGATGGGCGGTCGTTCCACGAGAACCCGGGTGCCGGCGACGATGGCTCGGCACCTCCGCGATTGCTGGAAGCGCTGAAGAGGTTTCACGCGCACGAAGTCGGAGCGGCCGAGGTGGTCGATGCTCTGCACGGCGAGCGGCTGCTCATTCCTCTCGTCGCAGTGCGCGGCGAGGAGGGCGTCGGCGCTCAGGGGCAGGTCGTCGACAAGACGCAAGAGTTGTCGATCGTGACGGTCGCCGGTCCCGATGGCCGTGCGGTTCTTCCCGCGTTTACCTCGGTGACCGCACTAGGGGTGTGGGATCCTGCGGCGCGACCGATTCCGATCGAGGCCGCCCGCGTGGCGTTGGCCGCTGCCTCGGAGGGCACACGGTTGATCGTGCTCGACCCCGGATCGTCGACCGAGTTCGCGATCCGGGCACCCGCCTTCGCGGCGGTCGCGACCGGTGCCCCGTGGACGCCGAGCTACACCGACGAGACAGTGCTCGACGCGTTCCTCGCGAGCAGCGCGACCGAGGAGTCGCTGCGCGCGATCCAACTGGCACCTGGCGATCCCGAAGCGCGGCTCGTTGGCCCCGAGTTGCTGGTGCAGCTCTCGGTGCGTGCCGGTCTGGAGAAGGATGAACTGGATGCGCTGCTCGCGCGCCTGCAGGCGGCGTGGGCGGTCGATCCGGTGATCACGACGCGTGTCGACTCGATCGGTGTGCGGCTCGACCGGGTCTAGTCAAGACACTCCCGTTGTGAAGGACCGTCCTGCACAACCAGAGTGTGCGAACTAGTTGACCGCGCCGGTGTACTTCTCGCCCGGTCCCTTGCCGATCGGATCGGGGATTGGCGAAGCCTCGCGAAAAGCCAGCTGCACCGTGCGCAGTCCATCGCGCAGCGCGCGGGCGTGATGATCTCCGACGCTGGGAGCCGCGGCCGTGACGAGTCCGGCGAGTGCTTCGATCAGCTTGCGGGCTTCGTCCAAATCAAGCTGAGTGGCGGGATCGTCGGCAAGCCCGACCTTCACTGCGGCGGCGCTGAGCAGGTGCACGGCGACCGTGTTGATCACCTCGACGGCAGGAACATCCGCGATGTCCCGTGCTTCCTCGGTGGAGTTGACTTCGGTCACGAACCGTTCCTCTGCTAGTCTTATGCGGG
>JBDUBG010000384.1:0-2716 GCA_040004215.1 Pseudolysinimonas sp.
ACGTGACCCTGGTGCTCGCCACCGGGGCGCTGCGCAACCTCAACCACATGTACGGCGGCAGCGACAACGTGAACTGGGTCGGCTTCGCCTTCTTCGCCGGTTCGCTCGTGCTGATGGTGGGCGGGTGGTTCGCGGCCCGGCCCGTGATCCTCGCGTCGCTCGCCTCGCTCGGCGGGCGGGTCGGGCGCTAGTTCGTCGACGCGCGTCGGCCTACACCTGCAGCGTGCACGCCGCACAGCGCGGCGCTTGCCTCCGCGTGCTCTCGACTAACCGCACGCCGATTACCCGGGCCCGGATGTCTCGTCCAGTGAACGACGACCGCCGCATCTGATCCCAACCTCCTGCGGCGATCGTCAGGGTCTCTGAGGCGCGCAGCGCTGCTCGGCACCTCGACATGCAGCACAGGGCCTGGTTCGACCCCGTCGTGGAACTCGGACGCGCTGACGCAGGTGAGCCGACCGCCGACTCGCCAGGCTCGGATGACGTCCCGCCTCTCGGCCGGGCGCGCGTACCAGCCCTTCCGAATCCGAATGAGGTGGCGGCCGTACCAGGCCGCGACGTCGATCCATCCGGGGTCGACCCCATTGACGAGAAGCTCACGCCTGCTCGCTAGACCCTGATGGCTATCGATCACGGACAGAAGAAGGTGCATGCCGACACGATGCCGCCCTTGGCCGCGCACCCGCCGGGTAACCCAGGAAGCCGTGGTCTCATCCGGCACGCTCTGGTTGTGAAGGACAGTCCTTCACAACCAGAGTGCACGGGGAGTGCGACCGCCGCCCGTGGCCGACCCTCACCAGGGACGGGAGTCGCGCGACCGGTTGATCCGCGCGCACACGAAGGCCCCGAACTCCCACTCGAGTTCGGGGCCCGCGCGTTCTGACGTTAGGTACGTATCAACGATCCGCCGGCGCGCACACGCGACACCGCGTCGACCGTTGCCGCGAGGATCAGCACACCGCCCGTGACGATGAGGTTGATTCCGCCACCCAGGTTGAGCAAGCCGAGTCCGTTGGTGATGATCGAGATCACCAGGGCGCCGACGGCGGCGTGCACGAGGCGCCCACGACCACCGAAGAGGCTGACACCACCGACAACTGCGGCTGCCACGCCTGTCAGCACGGTGTTGTTGCCGAAGGCGGCATCAACCGATTGGATTTTCGATGCGCTGAACAGACCGGACACGACGGCGAGAGTCGAGCAGATCGCGAACGCCGCCCACTTGATGCCGATGACCTTGATGCCGGCGCGACGTGCTGCCTCGGCGTTGCCGCCAATCGCGTAGAGATAGCGACCGTACCGTGTTCGATCGAGCACGAAGGTGCCAACCCACAGAATCGCCAGCACGAACGGCACCACGATCGGCACACCTTCAATGATGTTGCCCGAGACGACTTTGCCGTTCAGGTAATTCACCTGGCCGCGGTTCTGGTTCAGCAGGAAGATGGATACACCGCCGAGGACGAGAATGACCGCCAACTTGATCCAGACCAGGAGGATTGTGCGGTTCGGCACGCCCGCCCGGAAGCGCCGACGACGGTCCACGAATGCCGTAAAGAACGAAATCGCCAGCATCGCGACGAGCATGACCCAGCCCTGCCACGGAAGCAGGTTGCCGTTCTCGATCGCGACCACCTCGTCTTGGGTGATCCGGTACAGACCGCCGGCCCCGATGATGAGCAGCTGAAGCCCTTGGAAGCCGAGGAAAAGACCCAACGTAACGACGAACGACGGGATGCCCACCCGCGCCACGAAGAACCCGATGAAGAGGCCGATCACCACACCCGTCGCAAGGGCGATGAGCAGGGCAACAACCCAATTGAGATTCAGCCCACCCGGATAGGACAGCACAACGAAGATCGCCATCGCGACGCCCGACGTGGTACCGGCTGACAGGTCGATCTCGCCGAGCAGGATCACGAATACCAGCCCCATAGCGAGCATGATCGACGGTGCGGCCTGGGTCAGCAGGTTGGCGATATTGCGCTCGGTCAAGAAGTACTGGCTAAGCGCCGTGAACAGGATGCTCAGGACGATGAGGCCACCAACCGCAGGCAGAACGCCCATGTCGCCGCCACGCACCCGCGAGATGTATGCCCGCACCTGGTCGCCCAGGCCGCCCTCCTGGCCGCTCCCGATCAACCCGGATGCGGGAAGCGCCGTGGTGTCGGCGACGTCAGTCTGTTGGGTCTTCTTCGCCGAGTTGGTCGGCGTCTCGGGCGTGCTCACGCGGCTCCTCCGTATGTCTTGCTGCCGGTGATGTAGCCGACTACGTCATCGCTCGTCGTCTTCGACGTTTCGATCTCGGCGACCATCTGCCCCAGGTACAGCACGTTGATGTAGTCGGCGACCTCGAAGACGTCGACCAGGTTGTGGCTGATCATGATCACCGCGACGTTCTGCTCGGCCAGGCGTTTCACCAGCGCGAGCACCTGCTCGGTCTGCGCGACGCCCAGCGCTGCGGTCGGCTCATCGAGGATGACGACCTTGGCCGACTTGAGCACGGACCGCGCGATGGCGACAGTCTGGCGCTGTCCACCAGACAACGACGACACTTTCTGCCGCACCGACTTGACCGTGCGCACCGAAAGGGAGCGGAGCGTCTCGGATGCTTGACGCTCCATCTCGCCCTCATCGAAGGTGCCGAGCTTGATCTCTTCACGACCGAGGAACATGTTCTGCACGATGTCGAGGTTGTCGCAGAGCGCGAGGTCCT
>JBDUBG010000023.1:0-9065 GCA_040004215.1 Pseudolysinimonas sp.
CCTTGGCGATGTCACCCGAATACTGCAGGCCGCCGTCGGCGATCACCGGGATGCCCGTCTCGCGCGCCGCGAGAGACGCCTCGTAGACCGCTGTCACCTGGGGCACGCCGACTCCCGCCACCACGCGCGTTGTGCAGATGGACCCTGGACCGACGCCGACCTTGATCGCGTCTGCGCCCGCATCGACGAGGGCCTGCGCCCCATTGCGAGTCGCGACGTTGCCGCCGATGACGTCGATCGCGTCGAACGCCGAGTCGCTCTTCAGCCGACGGATGATGTCGAGCACACCCTTGCTGTCGCCGTTGGCCGTGTCGACCACGATGAGGTCGACCCCGGCGTCGAGCAGCGCGCCAGCGCGGTCCCAGGCGTCGCCGAAGAAGCCAATCGCCGCACCCACGCGCAGCCGCCCGGCCTCGTCTTTTGTCGCGTTGGGATACTTCTCGGTCTTCTCAAAATCTTTGACGGTGATGAGTCCACTGAGTCGGCCATTCGGATCGACCAGCGGCAACTTCTCAATCTTGTGCTGCGCGAAGATCGCGACGGCGGAATCCGGGTCGATGCCCATGGGAGCCGTGATCAGCGGCATCTTCGTCATCACGTCGCGCACCAGCGTTGTCGACTTCTCGAAGGGCGAGACGAAGCGCATGTCGCGGTTGGTGATGATGCCCACCAGGGTTCCGTCGCCCTCGACCACCGGCAGGCCCGAGACGCGGAACTGGCCGCAGATCGCGTCGACTTCGGCCACCGTCGCATCCGGGGTCGTCGTCACCGGGTTGGTGATCATGCCGGATTCGCTGCGCTTGACCTTGTCGACGTGCATCGCCTGATCTTCGATCGACAGGTTGCGGTGCAACACACCCACACCGCCCTGACGGGCCATCGCAATGGCCATGCGCGATTCGGTGACGGTATCCATTGCGCTCGACACCAAGGGAGCACTCAAGGTGATCCGCCGGGTGAGTCGCGATGAGGTGTCTGCCTCGCTCGGGATGACGTCGGTGTGGCCGGGAAGCAGCATGACGTCGTCGTAGGTGAGGCCAATAAAGCCGAAAGGATCGGGCTGGTCCATGTGGTCTTTTCTCCCGCGGAAATCGACGAAGAACGGTGGAAAACCGGCCTACGACGATGGACCCCGGTATCCCTTGTGCAACCTCGGCTGCTTGACCGCTATTCCATCACATTCCGCCGCTCTCCGGCGCGAGCCGCGGTCAGCGGGCTAGACCCCGAGGTACGCCTCTTTGATCGCAGGATTCGCCAGGAGTTCCTTGCCAGTGCCGCGAAATGTCACGGACCCCGTTTCAAGCACGAGACCCCGGTCGGCGCGGGCGAGAGCCTGATTGGCGTTCTGCTCAACGAGAAGAACTGTCGTGCCCTGTTCGTTGATCTCAGAGATGATCGTGAATATCTGCTTGATGAGCTGCGGCGCGAGCCCCATCGAAGGCTCATCCAGCAGCAGCACCCGAGGGTGCGCCATCAGCGCCCTTCCGATGGCGAGCATCTGCTGTTCGCCGCCCGACATGGTGCCGCCCATCTGTGTGCGACGCTCCGCGAGCCGAGGAAAGAGCGAAAACACCCGATCGAAGTCGTCTTTCATGCCCTTTCGATCTGTGCGGGCAAAGGCGCCCATATCGAGGTTCTCGAGCACCGTCATACCGGGGAAGATTCCGCGCCCTTCCGGCGCTTGTGAAATCCCCTTGATGACGCGGACGTGCGCCTTCATCTTGGTGATGTCTTCGCCATCGAACCAGATGGAACCAGACGAGGGGTTCAGCAGGCCCGAGATCGTCTTCATCGTCGTCGACTTACCGGCGCCGTTCGCCCCGATGAGGCTCACGATTTCGCCCTGCTCTACCGAAAACGACATGTCATGGATTGCCTGAATGCGCCCGTAATGGACGTCGACATTTTTGAGCTCAAGCAGCGGCATCGTCGGGTTCTCCGAGGTAGGCCGCGATCACGCGCGGGTCGTTGCGGATGTCGGCGGGCAGGCCATCGGCAAGCTTCTTACCGAACTCCAGCACCACAATGCGGTCAGTGACACCCATGACGAGTTTCATGTCGTGTTCGATGAGCAGCACGGTGTAACCGTCGTCGCGGATCGTGCGGATCAGAGTCATCAGATCTTCCTTTTCCGCCGGGTTGAAGCCGGCGGCAGGCTCATCGAGACACAGCACCTTCGGGTCAGTCGCGAGAGCACGGGCAATCTCCAGCCGACGCTGCTTGCCGTATGCCAGGTTGCGAGACAGGGTTGCTGCCTCGTCGGCAATGCCGACGAACTCGAGCAGTGCCATCGCCCGGACGATCGCCGATCGCTCCTCCCGCCCGTGCCGCGGAAGGCGCAGCAGAGCCCCGACCACACTCGTCTTGTGCCGTGCGTCAAGCCCGACAACAACGTTTTCGAGTGCTGTCATCTCGCCGAACAGGCGAATGTTTTGGAATGTGCGCGCAAGACCGAGTCGCGTGATGCGGTGGCGAACCTTGCCGCCAATCGACTGCCCCTCGAGCAACACCTCACCGCTGGTCGGCTTGTAGACACCGGTCATTGCGTTGAAACAGGTGGTCTTGCCCGCTCCGTTGGGCCCGATGAGGCCCAGGATTTCTCCACGCTTGATCGTAAAACTCACGTCGTCAAGGGCAACAAGACCGCCGAACTTGACGGTGAGATTGCGAATCACCATGATGTCGTCCCCGACGGCAACGTCGATCTGCCGTTCGGGGGCCGCGGCCTCTGCGACCGCGTGCGAAGGCTCGTCTGGAGCGGACGCCGCAGCCGGGGACTGAGTTGAGTTCGACACTATTTGTTCGCCTCCCCGGTCGTCATGGGAGTTGACGGTGGCACAACCAGCGGGGGATCCGCAGCTTTGGCCACCCTCAGGTACGCAATCCGCCCATACGCCAGAAGCTTCTGCCTAGCGCCCAGAATGCCGCCGGCGCGGAAGATCATCATCACGATGAGCGCGATCCCGAAGATGAGGTACTTGTAATCAGCGACGAAGATGAATCGGTCGGGGATATAGGCGACGATCGCACCGCCGACGATGGCTCCCACCTTGTTACCCGCGCCGCCCAGAACCACGGCGGCCAGGAACAGAATCGAATATTGCACCCCGAAACCCTGATTGTTGATGAACCCGGTCTGACCCGCGGACAGCGCACCAGAAAGGCCACCGATTGCCGCACCGATCGCGAACGCCCAGACCTTGTATTTGAAGACCGGAACGCCCATGATCTCGGCGGCATCCTCGTCTTCGCGGATCGCGACCCAAGCCCGGCCGACCCTGCTGCGCTCGAGGTTTCCCACCAAGAGCAGCACCACGATAATGATCGTGATCGCCAGCCAGTACCAGGGTGTGCCGTTGGAGTTCGTGAAGATCGAGGTGCCGTCCGGATACTTTCCGGGAGGCTGAGCCAGCTGCGAGAATCCGACATTTCCCTTCAACGCCGGGATGATCGTTGCGAGGATGCGCACAATCTCACCGAAGCCGAGCGTCACGATGGCCAGGTAGTCACCACGCAGTCGCAGAGTCGGCACTCCGAGGAAAACCCCGAAGAACATCGTGACGGCCATGGCGACCGGGACAGTCCACAGGAACGGAATGTGGATGAACGGGGAGTCTGGGCTCGTCAACATCGCGGCGACGTACCCGCCGACCGCGAAGAATGCGACATAGCCGAGGTCGAGCAGTCCGGCGTATCCGACGACAACATTGAGCCCGACCGCGATGAGGGCGTACAGCGCCATGTGGAAGCACGCGATCGGCCAGTCAGTGCCGGGCTGGGTCGTGAGGATCGGCGGGTTCAGCACCGGGAGCGCGTAGGCGGCAGCCACAACGATCAGCAGGAACGCCCACTGCTGGGGGCGCCGCAGACCGTTCCACCAGTCTCGAACGCGCGTCGGTCGGTGACGACGATTGGTTCGCGCGGTCTCGCGATCGATCGCATCTTTTGCCGATTCGGCATCCGGCATGAGAGTTGGTCCGTCTGTGGTGCTCATGCTTTGCTCCGTCCGAGCGACTGCCCGAGTATTCCGCTCGGGCGCACGATGAGAACAAGAACAAGAACGATGAAGGCAACGACGTCAATCCATTGGGAACTGCCCAGAAGGTCGGCACCGTAATTGCCGATCACGCCGATGACAAGCCCGCCGAGTAGTGCACCCCTGACGTTGCCGATGCCTCCGAGGACTGCCGCCGCGAACGCCTTGATGCCGAGCACAAACCCACCGTTGTACTGCACCCCGGACGGGATCTTCATGACATAAAACAGGGCAGCTGCGCCGGCGAGCAGGCCTCCAATGATGAAGGTGATGAGGATGATCCGTTCCCGGCTCACGCCCATGAGGGTTGCCGTATCGGGATCCTGGGCGACCGCCCTGATGCCTCGACCGACTCGCGATCGGCGAATGTACTGGTCAGTGATGACCATCAGAACGAGGGCCGCGATCACGATGGTGAGTTGCTGACTATCGATGACAGTCCCAAAGACGACGAAGACCGGCTGCGGAACGAACATCGTCACGGCTGGCTCAGGCTGGGCACCCCGCCAGAGGAATAGGCCGTACTGGATCGCAAACGATGCGCCGATCGCGGTGATCAAAAACGCCAGTCGGGGAGCATTACGACGTCGAAGCGGCCGGTATGCAACGCGCTCAACGATCACTGCCGTTGCCGCCGAGGCGATCATGCCAACGATGACGGCGAGTAACAGGTCACCGATCACCGCCCACATCGAGATGACGGGCGCATCCGGGCCGAAACCGAGAGCGGTCAGGACGAAGACGACTCCGTAACAACCCATGATGAACACTTCGGAATGCGCGAAGTTGATGAGGTTAAGCACGCCGTAGACGAGCGTGTAGCCGAGGGCGACCAAGCCAAAAATTGCCCCGTATGTCAAACCGTCGAAGGTCGATGACCAGAAGTTCTGCACGAACGCCTGAATGTTGAAGGTAATCCAGGAATCGTCAAGATGGGGGGCGATAACCGTCAGATGGCTGATGAGCGTTGGGATCAAGGATTGCCCTCATTAGTACAGGTGTCGGGCATCGTTGCCCGGCACTGTCGGCGGGAGTGGTGTCGGCGGTCGCTCACGCGACCGGTGCAGTGTGGGGCGAGATCCGAAGGACCCCGCCCCACACTGCGTTATCTGATGTGAACTACTTTCCGATGACACCGATCGGGACGATCTTGCCGCCACTGATCTCGTAACCGTAGACAGCAGGCGCCTGGAGCTCGCCTGTCGAGTCCCACTTGTAGTGCTTGCTGAGGCCATCGGCGTCGTAGCCCTTGACCCAGGCGAGCAGCTTCGCGCGAGTGTCGTTGCCCTTGTCGATTCCCGCAAGCAGGACAGTCGTGGCGTCGTAGCCCTCGATCGAGTACGTGCCCGGCTCAGCGCCAGCGAATGCTGCCGTGTACGCCTTCTCGAAGCTCGGGATGAGTTCACCCGGGATGCAGGGGCAGGTGAAGTAGGCGTTCGACGACGCGTTGCCCGCCTGCTTGATGAACTGGTCGTCCTTCACGCCGTCAGGACCGACAAACACGCCCTTGAAGCCCTTGGTGACGAGCTGCTGGTCGAACGGCGCAGCCTCGGCGTAGTAGCCCGAGTAGTAGACCGCGTCGGCCTTCGAGCTGAGCACCTTGGCGACCGTGGACGAGAAGTCCTTCTGCCCGGTCACAACCTTGTCGCTGCCGACCTCAGCCGAACCCAGGGCGTCGCCCGTGGTCTTGGCCAGCCCGATGCCGTAGTCGGAGTCATCCTGAACCAGGAAGACCTTCTTCAGCTTGAGGGTGTCAGTGACGAACTTCGCCGCTGCCGGACCCTGCACCGCATCGTTGCCGAGTGCGCGGAAGAAGGTGGTCCACCCGTTGGTCGTCAGACCGGGGTTGGTCGCGGAAGGCGTGATGTGCACGAGACCCTTCTGCTCGAAGATGTTGCCCGTCGCCTTCGACTCACCCGAGAACGGGAGGCCGACGGCACCGATGATGGCCGGGGTGTTGACGACCTGCGTCACCGGGCCCGTCGCCTTGGTCGGGTCGCCCTCGGTGTCGAACTTGACGAACGCGACCTGGCACCCCGCATTGGCATCGTTGTGCTGGGTGATGGCGAGCTGAATACCGTTGTAGATGTTGATGCCGAGCGCAGCATTGGCACCCGTCTCAGCACCGACGTACGCAAGCGTGGTTCCTGCGGCGCATTTGCCGCTGCCGTCACCGGCGGGAAGGACCGCGTTAGGAGGCGTCGGGAGCGACGTCAGCGGGGGCAGGCTGATCTTGGGAGGGGTGGTTGAGGTTGGGGTGCCTGTGCCGGTGTTCGCACACCCGGCCATGAGCATGCCCAGCGTCGCCATCGCGGCGAGGCCGGCCAATATTTTCTTATTCTTCATGTGTCAGATCCTGTCTTCCATGCTGTATTCGCCCTGGACACGAGTCCGTGTTCTGGGATAGGCGGATGGTTTCCCGATACTACGCTCGCGGTGACCGCAAGTTGCAAGTCGGGACGAGTCGTTATGAAGCTGGTTGTGTTGACTTGCACGCAGTCGATCAGCCCGCGACACTCCCGCTGCGCGCGTACTTGTTGTCTGCCGTGTAGGTAAAGACTCCGTATGTGGCAGAGGTCGGATCGCCCGCGGCATCCAGATTCAGCGCGCCGCTGAGCCCGTCGTAGTCGATCGCCGGCTCGGTGACGAGCACGTCGAGGCATTCCGCGTAGCTGGTGCACTTGATCCCGCCGACCGACGCGGCACGTAGTTGCGCGGCCACCCGGATGCCGGCATCGTCGTGGGCCAAGGTGGCGGCGAGCGCGGCAAGGATGGTCGCGTCGTAGGCTTCCGGCGCGTACTGGAACGAGCCGATCCCCGGGTCGACCGCCTTCAGTTTGGCCTGGAAAGCCGCGTCGGACTCAGCTCCTTCGAGGATGCCGCTCACCCCGTTCAGCTGGCCGGCTGGCAGCGCCTGCGAGTAGTCAGCAAGGTTCTGACTCGTGAGCCAGAGCTTTGCGCCGCCGTAGCCGGCCGCGACGAGTGCGGTGATGAAGGCCTTGGTCTGCGCTCCGTTGTCTGGGGTGTCGAGCACCACGGCATCCGGAGCAGCGGTCTTGAGCTGCGCGATGACATCCGCCGAAACCGACGAGGCGGTGAGCGCAATGTTCGCGACCAGGGTGCCGCCGTGTGCCGTCAACGATTCGCTCAGTGTCGACACGATCGACTGGCCGATTTCGTCGCTGCTGGCTACCAGAGCGACCTTGAGCTGCTTCTTGGACGGCAGCAGTGCGCCCAGGGCGACGCCCTGCAGTGCCGTCGACGGGATGGTGCGGAAGAAGACATTCTGGGCGTCAATGGTCGATAGCTGGGGGTAGGTGGCTGCCGGCGAAATCAGCGGGACGCGTGCCGCCGCCGCCGCGGTGAGCAGTCGCTGCGAGAGCACAGACGATGAAGGCCCGATGATGACGTCAGCGCCCTTTTTGACGAGATCCGCGAGCGAGGCCTCCGCGGTCTGCGTGCTCGCGTCACCCGAGTCGTCGCTGAGCAGCACCACCGGCTTGCCATTGACCCCGCCCGCGGTGTTGATGTCGGCAACGGCAACCTTGACCGCGTCGAGCTGAGGAGGTCCGATAAACGCGGTGGCGCCCGTCGACGGAAAGAGCGTGCCGATGCGCAACACGCCGTCGCCGATCGGCGTCGCCGTAGGGGTCGGAGTGGGAGTCGGCATCGGCTGCGCGGTGCAGCCCGCGAGCAGCGCGGCAGCCGCCAACATGGCCACCCCGATTCCCGCTCGCGGGAAGGTACCGACTCGGGTGGCGGCGCGCGGCATCCTGAGTCCTTTCGGGTTCGAAGCGACCCTAGCCCGGGCTCAGGCGAGGGCGTGGGAGGCGCGGCGCTGGGCTCGAGCCGCCCGGATCAGGTCGACCGTGAGCACGATCAAGGCGACCCATACCAGCACGAAGCCGACCCACCGGGTGGTCGACATCGCCTCGCCGAGGAACACCACCCCCAGGATGAACTGCAGCACCGGTGTCAGGTATTGGGTGAGTCCGATCGCGATCAGGGGCAGGCGGGCTGCCGCCGCGGCAAACAGCAACAGGGGCACGACGGTGGCGACCCCCACCAGCACGATCAACACCACGTGAAGCGGACCGTGCTGGCTCAGAGTGAGTCCACTGGAGCCGGCGACCAGGATGAGCTGCACGACGGCAACGGGCACGAGCCATGCCGTCTCGAGGGTGAGGCCGCTGACGGCATCCACCTGCCCTCCGACTCGCTTCTTGATGAAGCCGTAGAGGCCGAACGAGAATGCCAGCCCGATCGCGATCCACGGAAAGGTGCCGTAGCCGACCGCGATAATCACGATGGCGATCGCCGAGATGCCGACGGCAACCCACTGTGCAGGCCGCAGCCGCTCGCGCAGAAAGACGACCCCGAGCAGCACCGTGAAGACCGGATTGATGAAGTAGCCCAGGGCGCCCTCGACAACCCGGCCGTTGGTCACGGCGAGCACGAAGATCTGCCAGTTGAGGTAGATGAACACGCCGGCCGCTGCCATGATCCCCAGCACGCGCGGCTGGTGCACCAGTGCCCACATCCGCCCCCACCCGCGAGTGACCGTTAACAGAAGGGCGCAAAATGCCAACGAGAACAGGATGCGGTACGCCACGATCTCGAACGCGCCACTCGGTGCGAGCAGCAGAAAGTAGACCGGCAGAAAGCCCCACAGCACGTACGAGCTCAGCGAGAAGGCAAGCCCGGCGGCAAAACGACTCGGCGGCACTGACACAGCGGGTGAGACACCTTCGAGCGCTGGGTCGGCAGGGCTGCTCACTGGGCCAGCGTATCGATGCCGATATCGCACGAAGGGCCCGACGGCGAACCGTGGGCCCTTCGGCAGGATCTCGCCGGTGACCGGCGGGATCGGGATGCTGCGAGAAACTACTTGACGACGACGGCCAGCACGTCGCGGGCCGAGAGGACCAGCAGGTCGTCGCCGCCGTACTTGACCTCGGTGCCGCCGTACTTGGAGTAGATCACGGTGTCACCGACGGCGACGTCGAGCGGAACGCGGTTGCCGTTGTCG
>JBDUBG010000260.1:0-2695 GCA_040004215.1 Pseudolysinimonas sp.
AGGCGATGGGCAAGAAGAAGAAGAGCGAGCTCGACAAGCAGTTCGCCGACTTCGAATCCGGGATGCTCGGCAACAGCTACAGCAAGCAGGCGGTACAGGTGCTGTGGGACACCCTGATGCCGTTTGCCGACTATGCCTTCAACAAGGCGCACAGCGCCGGCTACGGGGTTCTCAGCTACTGGACCGCCTACTTGAAGGCCAACCATCCCGCCGAGTACATGGCCGCGCTGCTGACCAGTGTTGGCGACTCGAAAGACAAGCTCGGAATGTACCTCAACGAGTGTCGGCGGATGGGAATCCAGGTGCTGCCACCCGATGTCAACGAGTCGGCGGGTGACTTCACCGCCGTTCCTAGCACGGACGGGCCGGGCGACATCCGGTTCGGGCTGGGCGCGGTGCGAAACGTCGGTACGGGGGTCGTTGACGGCATCCGGGCGGCGCGCGAGAGCAAGGGGAGGTTCGCGACCTTCCACGATTTCCTGCGCAAGGTGCCGATCCCGGTGGCGAACAAGCGAACCGTCGAGTCGCTGATCAAGGCGGGCGCCTTCGACTCCCTCGGCGCGACACGCCGCGGGCTGATGGAGATCCATGAAGAGGCCGTCGAGGCGGCGGTGAGCGTCAAGCGCAACGAGGCGAACGGTCAGGTCGGCTTCGACTTTGACAGCCTGTGGGACGAGCCGGATGCCATCGATCACATCCCCGCCCGTCCCGAGTGGGCAAAACGCGACAAGCTTGCCTTCGAGCGCGAGATGCTCGGGCTCTACGTGAGCGACCACCCCTTGGCCGGTCTTGAGCTGCAACTCGCCAGACACGCGACGGTCTCGATCGCCGAGCTGCTCGACGGCGAAACCGTCGGCGATGGCGACACCGTCACTCTGGCCGGTCTCATCACCAGCGTGCAGCACCGAACGGCTCGCAACTCTGGCAACCAGTACGGCATCGTGCAACTCGAAGACTTCGGCGGCGAGGTCGCGGTGATGTTCCTGGGCAAGACCTACCAGGAGTTCTCGCCGGCCCTGGCCAACGACGCCATCGTCGTCATCAAGGGCCGCGTCAGCACCCGGGACGACGGCCTCAATATTCACGCCCAGAGCATGTTCTTGCCGGACACCGGTCACAGTCTCGGGTCGGGTCCGCTGGTGATCTCGGTGCCCGAGAACCGAGCAACCACCGAGGTCGTCACCGCGCTCAACGACGTGCTGATCCGGCACTCCGGCGGCAACGAGGTGCGGTTGCGTCTCGTGCGCGGCGAGACGGCACGGATGTTCGAGATCCCGTACCCGGTGTCGGTCACGGCCGATCTTTACGGCGAGCTGAAACGACTGCTCGGGCCGAACTGCGTGGTGAGTTAGACCCGATCTCCGGGCTTCCAGTAGCTGCGTTCGTGATAGAGCAGCGGCACATCGGGCGCGCCGAGCGAGCCGTCCTCGATGCGCACGACGATTGCCGCGCTCTGCTCGATCGGGTAGCGGCCGATGATGCGGCACAGCATCCAGGCAGGCACGTCATTCAGCAGCGGGAGGCCGAGCGGTCCTGGCGCCCAATGATCGCCAACGAAACGTTGATCGGCGTCGAGCGAGAGGGTTTCGGCAGCCGCCCGGTTCCGGATGCCGAGCAGATGCACAATCACGTGCTCGGTCTGCTCGATCGCTGGCCACGCGCTCGCCTTGCGCGCCATGTTAAAGGTGGCCATCGGCGGATCAGCGGCCAACGACGCCAGTGACGTCGCGGTGAAACCGGCGGGGCGTCCATGCGTGTCGAGCGCAGTGATCACCGAGACACCGGCGGCCAGCCGTCGGAAGGCGAGTTTGAAGGCCGAGACGTCGTCGGTGATCCGGGGTTCAGGTTCCACCCTCACGACTCTGCCACGGCCACGGCACGTTCTGCCCGGAAGCGCGTTGTCGGTGTACACGGCAGGTGCTCGATTCGTGCGAAATCGTCGCTACGCCACGTCACACCGACGGTTTCGCACGAATGGTTCGTCGTGGGCGGCGGTGCCAGCTGCGATTCGTCGCCCGGTCGCGCCGATAACATGGGCACGCCATGATTCAGACGCTCGACCTCCGCGGACAACGACCCGGTCGCGCCGAGTTGACGCGCCTGATCCCTCGGGCGCAGATCGACGTCGCGGTCGCGAGTGAGACAGCCGCGCAGCTCATTGCCGAAGTGCGTGCCTCCGGCGAAGACGCGTTGCGAGCGCAGGCCGAGCGTCTCGACCGAGTGAGACCTGCCGCGATCCGGGTCGATCCCGCCGACATCGCCGCCGCGGTCGACGCACTCGAGCCCGCCGTGCGAGCGGCCATCGACGAGGAGATCCGCCGCGTGCGGGTGGTCAGTGAGGCGCAGGTGCCGTCGCCCGCCGTGACCGACCTCGGGCCGGGAGCCCAGGTCATCCAGCGCTGGCAGCCGATCGAGCGTGTCGGCTTTTACGTACCGGGCGGCAAGGCGGTCTATCCGTCCAGTGTCGTGATGAGCGTGGTTCCGGCGCAGGTGGCGGGCGTCGGCTCTGTGGCTCTTGCCTCGCCACCCCAGGCCGACTTCGGCGGGGGAGTGCACCCGACGATCCTGGGTGCCGCCGGCATCCTGGGTGTCGAGGAGGTCTACGCCATGGGCGGCGCCGGCGCGATCGGTGCGCTTGCGTATGGGGTGCCGAGCCTGGGGCTCGACCCGGTGGATCTCATCACCGGCCCCGGCA
>JBDUBG010000412.1:0-9005 GCA_040004215.1 Pseudolysinimonas sp.
CCGCGGCTCGCGCACCCCAGCAGTAGCGGAGCAGATTCCACGAACAGCAACTCAGCCGCCACGGTGCGGTCGCGGTCCCTCGGGCGCGGCCGCACCGTTCTGGTGACCCTGCTGCTCGCCCTGGCCGGGGTTCTGGCCGTTGCCGCGCCGGCTGCCGCGCACGCGGTGCTGGTGAGCAGCGATCCGGTAGACGGCAGCCGTCTCAGTTCGTCTCCCGAGCAGGTGACGCTCCGCTTCGACGAAGCCGTGCAACTCGTGCCGGGCACCGCGAAGGTTCTGTCGGCAACCGGCGATCGCGCCGACACCGCCGCACCGCGGCTGACGAGCGGGTCGACCACGATCGTCATTCCGCTGAAGTCCGAGCTGCCGCGCGGCAGCTACACCGTGACCTGGCGGGTGATCTCGGCCGACACCCACGTGGTCGTCGGATCGATCACCTTCGGGGTCGGGCAGAACGCCGGGTCAGTGTCGCCCACCACGACGACGACCTCCGCTCTGGATGTCGTCGCCGACGCCGCCAAGGGCCTCGGCTACCTGGGCGCGGTGCTCGCCTTCGGTCTCGCGGCGGTCGGCCGCACGCTCTGGCCGTGGATCACGCGTCGCCGACGCACCCGAACTCTCGGCTGGATCGGCGGGGCAGCACTCCTCGCGGGCACCTTGCTCGAGCTGCTGCTGCAGGGGCCGCGCGCGACCGGATCCGGCTGGCCGGGTGTGCTGAGACTCGACGATCTCGGCCAGACGCTCGGCAGCGCATACGGTGTCGCCCTGCTGACGCGCGGGGTGCTGTTGGCCGCGCTGGTTGCGCTGCGCCCCTGGCGCGCGACCAGCAGCTGGCGGTCGTGGCTTCCTCGGCTGCTGCTCGCGGTGGGGGTGCTCGCGACCATCGCGGTGTCTGGCCACGCTGCAGCGGGAGCGGATGCCGCCATCGCGATCCCTGTCGCCGTCGTCCACCTGGCCGCCATGTGCGTCTGGCTCGGTGGACTGATCGCCCTGGTCTGCACCGTGCTGCCGCGCGGGAAGCTGGCGCCGCGCATCCATCCCCGTCTGTTCAGCGGCCGGTTTCTCAGCGCGTGGTCGCTCACCGCCTTCGTGTGCGTTGCACTGCTGATCGTGACCGGCGAGTACCAGGCCTGGCGCGAGGTGCAGCCGGTCCCGTCCCTGTGGACGACCGGCTACGGCATCACCCTCCTCATCAAGGTCGGGCTCGTGATCGTCGCGCTCGGGATGGCTGTGGCGATGCGGTCTCTCACCGCTGGCCTGCGGCATACAGGGCCGTCGAGCTTCAGCACGGTTCGGCGCTCCATCTGGGTTGAGACCGTTGTGGTGGCCGCGGTCGTGGTCGTGACGACGGTGCTGGTTGCGCAACCTCCGGCATCCACCAGCTACGGACCTGCCGCTCAGTTGACAGCGCCGCTCGGGGCGAACACGATTCGTATTGAGGTCGACACCACCCGCCGTGGACCCGAGAAGATCACCGTCACGGCCGTCGACGCCCACGGCGATCCGGTCGCTCTCAGCTCGGTCGATGGTGTTCTCTCGTCTGAGAGCGCAGGAGTCGCTGGTTTGGATGTCGCCTTCCGGCCCGCAACAGGAGACAGCTGGAGGAGTGTCGCGGCGATCGCCCCGGTTGCGGGCTTCTGGACCCTCACCCTCAACACGGTGGCAGCCGACGGCGAGGCCTATGCGACCTCAGCGCGCTACGACGTCTGGTGATCCGTGGCGACCTCGAACCCGGCGGCCCCGAACTCGGCGACCGATCAGCACCGACGCCTATCCTGGCAGGTGGGCTTGACCTCGAAAGGACCAGCACGATGGAGAAGATCTTCGCCGTCTCAGGCATGACCTGCGAACACTGCGACCACCACGTCGGAGAGGCGCTTGCCACCCTCGATGGAGTCGAGTCCGCCTCGGCCGACCACCGCACCGGTGACGCAACGGTGGTCAGCACTCGGCCGCTGACAGATGATGAGATCTCATCCGCGCTCGAAGAGGCGGGATACTCCCTCGCCTGAGTCGACCGTCGAGACCGAGCCGCCGCGAACCGGGATGCCCGGTCGCGGGGCTCTGCTTGTCGTTCTCGCGGCGATCCCGATGGGTGCCGCCATCGCAACAGTCACGCTGCTGGGCTCGGCGCCCTATCTGCGGATCCTGCGCGGGTACCCGGGGTCGGCTACCGCCGTCTCGAGCGCCGTGCTCAACGGCGTGGCCATGGGCGCGGGCGCGCTCTGCCTTGCTGCCCTGATCCGCGTCGCGTTCCTGGCCGCTCGCACCGGCAAGAGCCGGATGCGGGTCGGCCGCTCGAGCGAACTCGACGTCGCCATGTGGGCGGGAATCATCTGGTTTGCCGCCGCCGCAGCGCTCACCGTTGTGGATGCCGCAGACGCCAACGGGGTCTCGATCGCCGACGCCATGCAGCCCGGTGCCCTCGCGCACCTCCTCGTGGGCAGCTACCTGCCCGCCGCCTGGATCATGGTGGCCGCCATCGCGGCAATCATCTCCATCGTCAGCTTCGTCGCGACCCGCTGGGCCGCCGTCTTCGTCAGCGCCGCACTGGCCGCGCTCGGCCTGCTCGCGCCGGTGCTGGTGACCCAGGTGCTGGTCGGCCCGAACCACGACTTTGGAGGCGACGCCAGCATGTACGGCACGCCCGCCTTCGCCGTGCTGATCGGAACGGTCGTGCTCGAGTTCGCTCTGCCGAGCGTCACGATCCCGGCGAGAGTGCGCACATCGATCGTGGCCAGTGCCGCCGTCGTGCTGGCAGCAGATGCCGTCGTCATCCCCTTCGAACTGGCCGGAACGAGCATCGTCGGGTCGCCGACCGGCTGGCTGTTTCTCGCAAAAGAAGCGTGCGTGGTCGCCATCCTGCTGCTCGCGGTGGTGGGTCGGGTGGGCTGGCAACGCTGGACTTCCCCGCTGAAGACCACCCGCATGGGAGCCGCCGCCGTCTTCGCCGCGCTCGCGCTCGGCGCGGTGATCGCGATGACGCGGATCCCGCCACCCCAATACTTCGTTCCGACCTCGATCGCGCAAAACTTTCTCGGCTACGACGTGACCGCGCCGCCGACCTGGATGACGCTGGCGTTCGCCTGGCGCCCCAGCATTCTGTTCCTGGTCATTGCCGTCATCGGAGTCGTGACCTACCTCGCCGCCGTTCGACGGTTGACCCGGCGGGGGGATTCCTGGCCGCTCGGTCGCACCGTCGCCTGGGTGCTCGGCTGGGTGGTGATCGTGCTGACCACCTCATCGGGAGTCAACCGCTACTCGGGCGCCTCGTTCAGCGTGCACATGGGACTGCACATGAGCCTCAACATGCTCGGCCCACTGCTGCTCGTGCTGGGCGGCGTGGTGACCCTGCTGCTGCGCGCGACAACAGCGCACCCGGCCGGCGTTGCCGCTGGCCCGCACGAGTGGCTGAACGCGCTGCTGCACTCGAAGCTCTTCCGTCTGGCGTACAACCCGCTCTACGTGTTCGTCGTCTTCATCGGCTCGTACTACGCGCTGTATTTCACGCCGATCTTCGACTACGCGATGCGCTACCACTGGTCACACCAGCTGATGAACGTGCATTTCGTCGTGATCGGCTACATGTTCTACGGGATCGTCATCGGCGTCGACTTGCCCCCGCGGCCGCTTCCCTACATCGGCAAACTCGGCCTCGTGCTCGCGGCGATGCCGTTCCACGCCTTCTTCGGCGTCGCCGTCATGACGAGCAAAGACATCATCGCGACGACCTTTTACCACTACCTCGACGAACCGTGGATGCATCTGAAGGCTGACCAGTACCTGGGCGGCGGGATCGCCTGGTCGGCCGGCGAGCTGCCGCTGATCATCGTGGTCGTCGCGCTGGTCACCCAGTGGGCGAGACAGGATGCCCGCCTAGCCCGCCGCACCGACCGTCACCTCGACGAGGGCACCGACACCAGTTTCGATGCCTACAACGACATGCTGGCGCGTTTCTCCGAGCGCAAACCGGCCGACTCGGAGAAGACCCCGTGACGCGCCTCGAGCCGACCGCCGCAGCCCCGGCCTCTGGTATGGGTGCCCGTGGCGGCATCCACCTCGAACTCGACATCGGCGGCATGACCTGCGCCGCCTGCGTCAACGCGGTCGAGCGATCGCTCAACAAGATCGACGGGGCGGTCGCCAGCGTCAACCTGGCGACCGATCGGGCCTGGATCGGCGGACTCGACGAAGCGGATGCCGCGCAGGCTATCGCTGCCGTCAAGCGAGCCGGCTACACCGCAGTGGTTCATGAACCCGGCAACGACGCCTGGACCGACCGTGCTGCGCAGGTGCGACTCAGCTCGCTGCTGCGTCGACTCGCCGTCTCTGCCCTGCTGGCCATTCCGCTCGGCGACCTGACGATCCTGCTCGCGCTGGTGCCAGAGATGCGATTCCCGGGCTGGCAGCAGCTGTGCATTCTGCTGGCGATCCCGATCGTGTTCTGGGCGGCCTGGCCGTTCCATCGCGCGACCTGGCGCGGGATCCGTCACGGCTCGCTGAGCATGGACACCCTGATCTCGCTGGGCTCACTGGTCTCGTTCGGCTGGGCCGTCTACACGATCGTGTTCGCGCCGTCAGACTCCCCCGGCTATTGGCTTGGCTTCGGGACGACACCGGCGGGTGCCGACGCGATCTACTTGGATGTCGCTGCTGGCATGGTGACGTTCCAGCTGGCCGGGCGCTACTTCGAGACGCGGTCGCGTCGCCGGGCGGGCGACGTGCTGCAGGCGCTCGGTGAGCTCGCTGTCAAAGAGGTTCGCCTCGTGACGCCGAGTGGAGAAGAGCTCGTGCCGACCGAGCGGCTCGCGGTCGGAGATCGCTTCGTCGTGCTCCCGGGCGAACGCGTCGTGGCTGACGGTCGCGTCATCGACGGGCTGTCGACGATCGACACGAGCCCGATGACGGGCGAAGCTCTGCCCGCAGAGGTCGGCGCCGGCACCGGGGTGATCGGCGGCACGACCAACCTCACCGGGCGCCTGGTGATCGAGGCGATCGCTGTCGGCGCGAAGACCCGGCTGGCTCAGATGGCGGCGATTGCCGACGAGGCGCAGCGCCGCAAGGCTCGCGTTCAGAAGCTCGTCGATCGGGTGACCTCGGTCTTTGTCCCCGTGGTGATTGCCCTCGCCGCTGTGGTGCTGGTGGTCTGGATCCTGCTCGGAACAGCTCCGTCACAGGCGCTCGCGAACGCCATCGCGGTGCTCATCATCGCGTGCCCGTGCGCCCTCGGCCTGGCGACACCGACCGCCCTCATGGTCGGGGTCGGGCGCGGGGGGCAGCTCGGCATCCTGATCAAGGGGCAGGATGCCTTGGAGGCCAGCGGGCGCATCGATACCGTCGTGTTCGACAAGACCGGCACCCTGACTACCGGATCGATGCGCGTGGTCGAGGTGATCGGCGTCGACACAGAACCGGATGACGTATTGCGTGCCGCAGCTGCGGTCGAGGGTGCGTCTCAACACCCGATCGCCGCCGCGATCACCCGGTACGCCGACAGCACGATCGGCAGGCCGCCGGAGGCGCGGCTGTTCCGCACGCTCGCCGGGCTCGGTGCACGGGCAGAGGTGGAGGGCACGACCGTGATCGTCGGCCACGCCGGCATCCTGGCGCACGAGGGAATCGACGTGACAGCACTCGACGAGAGCGACGAATCGCTCGGCGAGACGGTAGTTCAGGTGGCCGCAGGCGGCCGCGTGATCGGGCGCATCGTGCTCGGCGACGATGTGCGCGAGTCTGCCCGCGGCGCGGTCGCGGCGCTGCACGCGATGGGCATGCGGACCGTGTTGCTGAGCGGGGACTCAGAGGGCGCGTCTCGTCGAGTAGCCGAGTCGGCAGGAATCCTGGAGGTCCGCTCGCGGGTACTGCCCGACGGCAAGGCCGAATACATCGCGCAGCTTCAGCGCGACGGCAGACGGGTCGCGATGGTCGGCGATGGGATCAACGACTCTGCAGCGCTCGCGACAGCCGATCTCGGTCTCGCGTTGGTGCTCGGCACTGATATCGCGATGAAGGCGGCAGACATCATTCTGGTGCGCGACGATCTGCTCTCGGTCGTCGACGCGATCCGGCTGTCGCGGCGGACGCTGCGCACGATCCGCCTGAACCTGGTGTGGGCATTCGGCTACAACGTGGCGGCGATCCCGATCGCGGCGCTGGGATTCCTGAACCCGCTGATCGCGGCGGCGGCCATGGCGGTCTCGTCGGTGCTGGTCGTCTCGAACTCGCTGAGGTTGCGCAACTTCAGGCCGACGCGAGGCTAAGCCGCAGCTCGCCGCGTGACGACAGCCGACCCGCGACGCGATGCCAACTGAGTCGAGCTGCGACGCACTCTGACGGCGCGCAAGGCGACAGATTCGTCGTCGGTCGCGGCTGCCAAGGCATCCAGCGCGTCAGCGCACACCGACGCGCCGCAGTGCCGAACAGCGAGGTCGTCGGCCGCGAGCTCCACCAGCAGATGAACGTTCTGCTCAAAGGATCGGGCACCGAGGAGAGCGGGGAAGCAGGCCAGGTTGAGTCGTGCCAGTCGCACGATCCTGTCGTGGCCGTCGGTGAGGTGAGCGCGTTCGTGCTCGAGCACCGACCGCAACTCGGCCGGTGACAGCAGGGACTCCAGCGCTCGGCTGACGATGATCTGCCGTCCGGCGCCGCGCGAAGCCAGCGCAGTCGGGGTGGTCGACTCGACAAAACTGACGTCGATGCCGCGCAAACGTTCGCGGCGGTAGGTCGAGGCGGCCGCGGCCAGCACGACCTGGATGTTGGTTCGCCGAGCCGCTGCCGAGATGGGCTCGTACCGCGAGAGGGCTAGTGCAGCCAGGGCACCGACGGATGCCAACCCGAGCCATCCGAACAGGGTCAGCGCGACCGGCCCCAGCCAGCCATGCCCGCCGCCAGACAATGAGAACAGAATGCCGGCCAGCGCGGACACCAAGCTCACCGCCAGCCCGACCGCTCCGGCCACGAAGGCGATCAGCCAGCCGCGCAGGGCGAGCCGCGGCCGGGCGATGCGCCAGTCGCCTCGCGACAGCAACTGCGGTGCCAGCAGGATCACCGCCCCGGCGAAGCCCAACGGAACCAGGATCGCGAGGATCATCGCGGCGAGAGAGCCTTGCGGAGCGCCTCAACGTCGGTCGAATCGAGTTGCCCAGCGAAGCGCAGCAGCGCGGCCTCACGGTCGTCTGCGCGCTCGAGAAGTCGGCCCATCGCGGAGGCGGTATCAGTGGAATCCGAACGCACGGCTTCGAACAGTGACACGCCAGCCCCGGCAGTACGCAGCACGAGGCCCTTCTTCTGCAGCCGGTCGAGCACCGTCAGGATCGTGGTCATGCCCGGTTGTTCGCCATCGTCGATGGCATCACGGATCGACCGGCTCGTCAGGGGCTCAGGCGAGCCCCAGAGGCGCTGCAGAACGCTGGCTTCGAGCGAACCGGGAACTCGGCGAACCGTCATCTCTGCCTCCTCAGCCAGTGTCCGCCCATTCTACAAGTTGACGAACGGTGGGAGGCGCCGTGCCGGATCAGCCAGCGGTCGGCGACCCACTGGGAGTTGGGCTCGGCGAGGGTGACGGGTTCTTCGTGAAGGTGTCTCCGGCGACCTGCAGCACGAACTGCGCAAACTCGTTCGGGTCGAACGCGGTGGTGTACTTGAACTGACTGCCATTGACGATGATCGTGGGCGTGCCAGCGACCGCCTTCAGATTCGAGTTCGGAATCGGGCCGTTCAGAGCGCGCGTAGTGGCCGCCTGTACCCACGTTCGGAAGCGGTGGTCTTCAATGCACTTGGTCACCTGGGTCGTGTTGGTCCCACCGACCTTCGCCGCACGTGCCGCCAGGTGCGCGTCGTCCAGGCCAGCAGTGCCCTGCTTGGGCTGATCGACGAACAGCGCGTCGTTGAAGTCGAAGAACTTGTTCGGCGAGAATTCGGCGACGCATGCCGCAGCGTTCGCCGCCCGCAGCGAATACTGCGTGCCAGCCGACTTGGTCGTCAACACGGCAATCGGATGGATTTCGACAGTCGCGGCACCCGACTTCACCCAGGCCCGCAGCTGATCGTCATTCTTCTTCTCGAAGGTGGCGCAGTTGGCGCAGAGATAGTCGATGTAAATCTTGATGTCGATGACATCGGGCGAGTTCGTCGCCGACGGCACCGGCTGGGAGTTCACGGGGATGCCGGGGGTTTGCACGGCCTTGAACCCGGGGCCGATCTTGATGCCATCGCTGAGCATGTTCAGTGGGCCGCGGCCGCCGGGTTGGGCGAAGTTCAGGATCACGAGTGCCACGACCACCACGGCGACGAGCACGCCACCTACGACAGAGCCAGCGACGATCCGGCGACGGTTGCGATCTTGCTTCTTGTGCAGCTCACGCATCTCTCGAGCGCGCTCGCGCGCACCTTCGCGCACCTCACTCCTGCCCTGGGGTGCGCCTTCTGGTGCACTGGCAGGAGGGAGGCCGAGTGGGCCGTCGCTCATGGATCCTCGTTCTCGGGTGGTCAAGCGGCGCTATCGAGCGCCGCCAGAAATGCTATGCAGTCATTCTGGGAGGGCACCGGATGCGGGTAAGCGGGTGCACAACCCGGGCTGAGATGCGGCCCTGCTCCCAGAGTGGCATACTGTCGAGTGGTCTGAGATGTCCCCACAGCGAGGGCCACTTCCATTCACTACGGATCGTCCGGCACGTACCTGCCGGTGAAGGAGTTCAGTACAGCTATGGCATCTGTCACGTTTGACAAGGCAAGCAGGATCTACCCCGGCACCACCCGCCCGGCCGTCGACAAGATCGACCTGGAGGTCGCCGACGGCGAGTTCCTGGTTCTCGTCGGCCCCTCCGGTTGCGGCAAGTCGACCACTCTGCGCATGCTCGCTGGCCTCGAAGAGGTCAACGACGGTCGCATCCTGATCGGCGACCGCGATGTCACCGACATCCCCCCGAAGGATCGCGACATCGCGATGGTCTTCCAGAACTACGCGCTCTACCCGCACATGACGGTCGCCGAGAACATGGGCTTCG